>JABFXT010000398.1 GCA_013361595.1 Nocardia sp.
GGACCGGGCGCATCATCAATGTGACCTCGTCGGCGGGCCTGACCGGGACGCTCGGCCAGGTCAACTATTCCGCCGCGAAGGCGGGAATCATCGGTGTCACCAAATCGCTGGCCCGGGAACTGGCCCGGAAGAACATCCTGGTGAACGCACTGGCCCCGCTGGCGGCGACTCCGATGACCGAAACCATCCGCACCGACGAGAAATTCGCCGAGCAGATGCTCAACCGGATTCCGCTGCGCCGCTGGGCCGAACCGGACGAGGTCGCGGGGGCGTTCGTCTTCCTGGCCTCCGACGCCGCCTCGTTCGTCACGGGGCAGGTGCTGCCGGTCGACGGCGGCATGGTTATGTGATGGCCCCGACCGGCCCGCTGGCCGGGGTGCTGGTGATCGCGCTGGAGCAGGCGGTCTCGGCGCCCATGTGCACGCGCACACTCGCCGACTTCGGGGCCCGGGTGATCAAGGTCGAGAATCCGGCCGGTGGTGATTTCGCCCGGCACTACGACGATGTGGTGGCGGGCCAGGCCGCCCATTTCGTCTGGGTGAACCGGGGCAAGGAGTCGGTGACCCTCGACCTGAAATCCGAACCGGGCCTCGCGGTTCTGCACGAACTGCTGGCCCGCGCGGATGTGCTGGTATCGAATCTGGCGCCCGGTGCCACCGGGCGGCTCGGGCTGACAGCGGCGGATCTGGCCGAGCGGTATCCGCGGTTGATCGCGCTGGAGATAGACGGTTTCGGTGCCGGTGGCCCGCTCTCGCACAAACGTGCCTACGATCTGCTGGTCCAGGCGGAGTCCGGGGTGTGCTCGGTGACCGGGCGCCCGGGTGAACCGGCCAAACCCGGTCCGGCGGTCGCGGATGTGACCACCGGGCTGTACGCGGCACTGTCGATCCTGGCGCAACTGTGCGGCCGCTACCGCGAGACCGGCACCGCGGGCGGGGCGATCAGTATCAGTCTCTTCGACACCATGGCCGAAATGATGGGATACCACCTGAACTACACCCGGCATTCGGGCGTGGAGCAGCAGCCGCTCGGGATGAGTTCGCCGGCGGTCGCACCGTACGGCGCCTACGCCACCGGTGACCGGCAGACTGTGGTGCTCGGTACCACCAACGACCGGGAATGGCAGCGGCTGGCCCGGCAGATCCTGGGCCGGCCCGATCTGGCCGCCGACGATCGTTTCCGGACCAACTCCGACCGGGTGCGCAACCGGGAACTGCTCGATACGGCCATCGGCGACTGGTGCGCCCGGCACACCCTCGCCGAAGTGCAGAAGGCCGCCGACGACGCCGGTATCGGCAATTCGCGGTACAACACGGCCGCCGAGATGATCGACCATCCCCAGCTCGCGGCCCGCGACCGCTGGCGCGAGGTCGACAGCCCCGGCGGTCCGGTGCCCGCTCTGCTACCGCCCGCGGTGATCAGCGGGTTCGATCCGCCGATGGGCCCGGTGCCGGGGCTCGGTGAGCACACCGATGCCGTGCTGGCGGAACTGGGCCGCTCGGCGGCGGAGATCGGCGAGCTGCGTCGAGGCTCGGTGATCGGACCCGAATACCACGCCGCTGTTTCCGGGGAGCGGTCGTGAGTGCCGAGGCGACGGACGGTGGATCGGTCACCGGCGAACCCGAACTGCTGGTCGCCGACCGGGCCGGGATCCGGACAGTGACACTGAACCGCCCGCACCGCAGAAATGCGATGACCTGGGCGATGTGGCGGGACCTGGCGGATGTGCTGCGGGATACCGGCGGCGACCGGTCCGTCCGCGCGCTGGTGCTCACCGGCGCAGGTGGCGCCTTCTGCTCGGGCGCCGATATCTCGGTACCCGATGCCCGGCATCCCATGGACAAACTCCGGATCTTCACCGATCTCGCGCTACAACTGCACGAACTGCCCACGCCCACTGTCGCGAAGGTGACCGGTCCCGCGGTGGGCGCCGGCTGGAACCTCGCCCTGGGCTGCGATCTGGTGGTGGCCACTCCGGAGGCCACCTTCGCCCAGATCTTCGCCCGGCGGGGGCTGTCGGTGGACCTCGGCGGGTCGTGGTTGCTGCCGAAACTGGTCGGGTTGCAGCAGGCGAAACGGCTGGCGCTGCTGGCCGAAACCGTCGATGCCGCCCGCGCCGAAGCGCTCGGCCTGGTCACCTGGGTGATCGCGAGCGCGGAGATAGACGGGTTCACCGAGGATCTCGCCGCCCGGCTCGCGGCCGGCCCCCCGGTGGCGCTGGCGCAGACCAAAGCCCTGCTGAACGAGGGTGCAGACTCGACACTACGAGAGGCGCTGGCCGGCGAGGCCCGGGCCCAGGGAGTCAATTTCGCTACCGCCGACGCGCCGGAGGCATACGCGGCCTTCGCCGGGAAACGCACACCGCGGTTCACCGGCGCCTGGTCGCTGCCCCCGGCGGGCGGCGAGAAGAGGAGCGGGTAGATGCGGGAAGTGGTGATCGCCGGCGCGGTGCGCACACCGGTCGGCAAGCGTAAGGGCGGGCTGTCGGGTATGCATGCCGCGGACCTGTCCGCGGTGGTGCTGCGCGCACTCGCCGAACGTACCGGCGTGGATCCGGCACTGATCGACGATGTGGTGTGGGGCTGTGTCTCCCAGGTCGGCGACCAGTCGAGCAATATCGGGCGCTACGCGGTACTCGCCGCCGGCTGGCCCGAATCCGTTCCCGGGACCACGGTGAACCGGGCTTGCGGTTCGAGCCAGCAGGCGCTGGATTTCGCGGCGCAGGCGGTGATGTCGGGTCAGCAGGATCTCGTAGTGGCCGGTGGGGTCGAGGTGATGAGCCGGGTCCCGCTCGGCGCCGCCCGCGCGACCGGGCAACCGTACGGTCCGGCGGTGCTGGCGCGATACGACGACTTCTCCTTCAACCAGGGGATCTCGGCCGAGCTCATCGCCCGGAAGTGGGGTTTCACCCGCACCGTGCTCGACGAGTACTCCGCGCGATCCCACGACCTCGCGGCCGCCGCCCAGGACCGGGGGGCGTTCGACGCGCAGATCGTCGCCGTCGACGCACCCGCCGGAGAAACCACCGAGGGCGGAAAGGTCACGGCCGACGAGGGACTCCGGCGCGGGACCACCGCCACGAAACTGGCGAACCTGAAGCCCGCGTTCCAGGACGACGGGGTCATCCACGCCGGTAACTCCTCCCAGATATCCGACGGCGCGGCGGCATTGCTGGTGACCACCCCGGAGAAGGCCGCCGAGCTCGGTCTGACGCCGCTCGTGCGCTACCGCGCCGGCGCGGTGGCCGGAGCCGATCCGGTGCTCATGCTCACCGGACCGATACCGGCCACGGAGAAGGTGCTGCGCCGTATCGGGCTCACGGTCGCCGATATCGGAGTCTTCGAGGTGAACGAGGCGTTCGCGCCGGTCCCGCTGGCCTGGCTCGCCGAAACCGGGGCCGATCCGGCCGCGCTGAATCCGCTCGGTGGCGCCATCGCGCTCGGGCATCCGCTGGGCGGCTCCGGTGCCGTCCTGATGACCAGGATGATCCATCACATGCGCGACAACGGGATTCGCTTCGGATTGCAAACCATGTGCGAGGGCGGCGGCACCGCGAATGCCACCGTCGTCGAACTCGTCTCCTAGGAAGAACATGCGTCGCGATCTGTTCACCCCCGACCACGAAGCGTTCCGCCAGCTGGCGCGCGAATTCATCGACAAGGAGGTCGTGCCCCAGTACCCGGACTGGGAGAAGCAGGGGCAGATGCCGCGTGCGGTGTTCCGGCGGCTCGGGGAACTGGGCCTGCTCGGCACCGCGATCCCGGAGGAGTACGGCGGGATGGGAGTGCGCGATTACCGGTACAACGTGGTGCTGCAGGAGGAGGCGCAGCGGGCCCTGGTGACGCTGAGTACCGTACGTACCCAGCTGGACGTCATCCTGCCGTACTTCCTCGAATACGCCGATGCGGCGCAGCGACAGCGCTGGTTCCCCGGTCTGGCCGACGGCACCCTGCTCACCGCCGTCGCCATGACCGAGCCGGGTACCGGATCCGATCTCGCCGGGATCCGCACCACCGCGGTACGCGACGGTGCGGACTACGTGCTCAACGGTGCGAAGACCTTCATCACCGGCGGTCTGCTCGCCGATCTGGTGGTCGTGGTGGCCCGGACCGCCACCGATCCGGACAACCGGCGGGCCGGGCTGACCCTGTTGGTGGTGGAGGATGGTATGCCGGGCTTCGAGCGCGGCCGGGTACTGGACAAGATGGGCTGCAAGGTGCAGGACACGGTGGAGTTGTCGTTCACCGATGTGCGCGTGCCGGTGTCCAACCGGCTGGGTGCGGAGGGCGCCGCGTTCGGCTATCTCGGCCACAACCTGCCCCAGGAGCGGATGACCGTGGCGGTGGGATCGGTGGCGCAGGCCCGTGCGGCGCTGCACGCCACGATCGATTACGTCAAGGAACGCAAGGCCTTCGGTACGCCGGTGGCGTCGTTCCAGAACACCAAATTCGAACTCGCCGCGATCTCCGCCGAGGTGGAGGCCGCGCAGACCATGGTGGATCGGGCGGTTCGGGATCTGGTGGACGGGGAACTCTCCGGTGCCGATGCCGCGCGGGTGAAACTGTTCGCCACCGAGACCCAGGCCCGGGTCGTGGACCGCTGCCTGCAATTGTTCGGCGGTTACGGCTACATGATGGAATATCCGATCGCCCGGCTCTACACCGATGCCCGGGTGGCGCGGATCTACGCGGGCACCAGCGAGGTCATGAAAGTTATCATTGCCAAAGACCTCGGTTTGTGATGTATAGCACAATTGATATTTCGGTGAGATGTGCGTCACACGGCTCGGTTCGACCCTACTGTTTCAGCAGTTGGTTTATCGAACGGAGTACCCGGTGATCGGTTCACGGGATGAGCACAGGGCGGCCGGCTGCCTTCTGGACGCCGAAACCGTGGTCGGACCCGGTCTACGCCCGGTCGACATCATGCGCGCGCACGCCAGGCGCCATCCGCTGCGGCACCGGCTCGCGATCGTCGCGCCCGACACGGTGGACGCGGTGCGATACGCGGGCGGCTTCATCTTCGACCGCATGATGGGCGGCTGGGAGGTGGTCGCGGTACTCACCGAACACGACGATGTGCGTCCGCTCGAGATCCTGGGCGCGACGGTTCTCGATCTCACCACCGCCATGGCCTCGCCGGTGCACGACACCTGGCCGGAGAGTGTGCTGCTGGCGCCGGATGTGTTCGTCTCGAACGAATGGGTCCGCAAGGGCGCCATCGATTGTCTCGACAAGGGCCTGGCCGAACTCGCGGTCTGGGGCGACGACCTGCCCCCGGAACTCGCCTGCCGGGTCTTCTCGGCCCATCACCGGCTCAGTTCGGCGGCCCAGGCGTTCAAACGATGCGCCCTCGCCGCGGCCGGGGTGCCCGAACAGGAACGCGAGGATATCGAGGTCTTCCACAGCGGTGAAGTTCTGCTCGCGGATCTGCGCGGCAGGCAGGCTCTGGTCCGCGCGGTCTGAACCGGCGCTCCGCGCCGCGCCGCCCGGCCAGAGCGGCCGCAGCACGTCGATGGCCTCGTCGGCCCGCCGTCAGGGCACCCGACTGCCGTACGTTCGGTGCGCGCGGTGTGGCCGGGACCGTCCCGCCGATCACCGCGGGAGGCTCAGCTCCTCCGACAGCATCCCCAGAATGCGGTGTAGCGCGACTCGATCCGCGGTGGACAGTCGACCGGCCGTTTCGTCGTCGATCTCGGACGCCGCGTCGAGGCACTGTGCGAGCAACTGCCGGCCGTCGTCGGTGAGGCCGAGCAGCTGTCGGCGCCGGTCTCCCGGATCGCGCAGCCGGGTTATCGCGTCGAGTGATTCGAGATGATCGGCGAGGGTGACGACCAGGCTCGGGGCGACGCCCATGATCCGCGCCACCTCCATCTGTGAGGCGGGGCCGTGCGTTGCCAACGCATTGAGCATGCCCACGTGTTTCGGCTTGAGTGCCAACGCCGCCACGCGGGTGGTGAAGCGGTCTGTCATGAACGCGCCCAGTAGTCCGAGTCGGAAGGTGATCGTCTCCGGTAACGCCTGTGCCTTGACGTTCTTCATGGTACGCACAATACTGCGATGTAATCATTCATGCTGTGAACGATTCAGGAGAAGAAAGATGCAGAAGCAGAAGCTCGGAATGCCGGCGCGGATCGTCAACGCCGCCGCGGCGATCGCGGCGATGGGGTTCGCCATCGTGGCGTCGATCGATCCGGCCGCCGTGCTACCGGCCGCCGATCCCACCCCGGGTACCGAGATGTACGCGTGGGCCTACGCGGTCCGGGCCGTCCCCCTCGGCGTCGTCCTGCTGGTCGCTCTGTTCGGGAAGAACGAACGCGTCCTGCTGCCGCTGCTTGCCACCGCCGGCGTGGTCCAACTCGGCGACATCCTGATCGGCGCGGATCGGCATCTCGTGGGCATGATGATCGGTGGCGCGCTCGGCGCCGCGATCCACCTGACCACCGCCGCGCACCTGATGGCCGCGCGTCGCCGGCCTGTCCACCGCTACAGCTGATCATGCAAGTCGCGCCGAAGGGGCGCCGGTCGTCACAGGTCGAGGTCGATGAGTACCTTGCCGACCGAGCGCCCGGCCGCGACGGTACCCAGGGCCGCGGCAGCGTCCGCGAGGGGGAAGACCGCCCCGATATGCGGCGTCACCCGCCCCTCGCTCAGCAGGCCGGCGAGTTCCCTCTCGTTGCGCGCGAATTCGACCGGGTCGATATCGCCGAACTGGAACCCGAGGACCTGTACACCTTTGATCAGGATGAGGTTGAGCGGGATGCGAGGTACCGTCCCGGAGGCGTAGCCGATGGTGACGAACCGGCCGCCGCGGCTCAGCGCGCGTAGTGCGGGTTCGGCCAGCTCGCCGCCGACCGGATCCAGGACGGCCGTGGCACCGTCGGGTACCGCTGTGCGTAATGCCGCGCGAAGATCGGTTCCTCGGTGGTCGATCAGTCGGGTCGCACCATACGATGCCGCGGCGGTCAGCTTCTCCGGCGAGGACGCGACCGCGACCACCTCCGCGCCGAGAGTCACGGCGAGTTGAACCGCCGCGAGCCCGACTCCGCCGCCGGCACCGAGCACTATCACCGTATCGCCGGGGCCGACCCGGGCCACCGACCGCAGTGAGTGGTAGGCCGTCCGGTAGGCGACACCGAACGCGGCCGCGGTCCGGTCGTCCACATCCCCGGCGATCGGAGTCAGGCCGGTGGCCGGGACGACGATCTCGTCGGCGAAGGCACCGTACAGCCCGGTGCCCGAGACTCGATCCCCCACCGCGAGCCCCGCGCACCGCGGACCGAGTTCGGTGATGTATCCGGCGAATTCGCTGCCCGGGACGAACGGCGGTGCGACGGTGATCTGGTATCGCCCGGCGATCAACAGCACATCGGGGAAATTCGCCGCGGCCGCCCGCACCCGGACGCGCACCTGTCCGGCACCGGGCCGGGGGAGCGGCCGCCGCTCGATCCGCAGCACCTCCGGAGATCCGTATTCGGGGCAGACCACCGCCCGCACGGTCGTCACTTCCCTCGCCACACCGGATCGCGTTTCGCCATGAATGCCATCGCGCCTTCTTTGGCGTCCTCGCTGGCGAATACCACGCCCTGCCAGTGTCGCAGCCGCTCGGCGGCCCTGGCCGGGTCGGTCACCGACAGGCGGACCAGTTCCTTACAGGCGGCGACACCGAGCGGTCCGTTGGCGGCGATCCGGTCGGCGAAACCGAGTGCGGTGTCGAGCACCTGATCGGCCGGAACCACGGCATTGATCAAACCGATATCGTATCCCCGGGCAGCGGTGAAGAATTCACCGGTCAATGTCAGCTGGAGTGCGATACCCAGCGGGATGCGTTCGGCGATATAGGTGCCACCGCCACCCGGGAAGAGCCCGCGTTGCACCTCCGGAAGGCCGAATTTCGCGGTCTGGGCGGCGACGATCAGATCACAGCCCAACAGCAGTTCGAGTCCGCCACCGACCGCGGTGCCGTTGGCGGCGCCGATCACCGGGACCTCGACGGCGCCGCGAGTGAGGCGCTGGAAGGCCCGGTTCTCCGGGGTATCGCTGAACCCGACATCCTCGCCACCGGAGAACGCGCGCAGATCCATCCCGGAGCAGAAAGCGCGATCGCCGGCGGCGGTGAGCACCAGCGCGCGGGTCCCGGAGTCCTGTTCGGCTTCCAGGATCGTGGCGCCGATACCGCCGATCAGATTGCCGTTGAGAGCATTACGCGCCTGCGGGCGGTTCAGCGTGAGCACGGTGACGGGACCGCGCCGCTCCACCAGGAATTCGTCGTCGCTCATCGCTACCGCCTCCGGGTCCGACTCGCTCATGCTGTGTTCATGGGGTATTCGCGAGGACCCTGCGTGGTAACGCTTCGCTACCGCCTCCGGGTCTGACTCGCTCATGCTGTGTTCATGGGGTATTCGCGAGGACCCTGCGTGGTGACGCTTCGCTACCGCCTCCGGGTCTGACTCGCTCATACCCTGTACTCCGTCGTCTCGGTGAGTTCGGCGGCCGATCGCATGAGTTCGGGCACGATCGGGCCGAAGGATTGCAGTTTCACGTCATCGCCCGCGCGCTGGAAACCCTGCTCCAGCACGATCGCGAGTTTCCATTTGGCGAGGACCAGGTAGTAGTCGAGGTCGTCGACCTGCCGTCCGGAGACCTGGGCGTAATGCGCGACCACCTGATCGCGGGAGGGCATACCGCGCATATCGACATAACCGGATTCGGCGGCCTCGGGGGCGGCCGTATCCGCCGGCCAGCTCTGCACCATCCACGCCAGATCCAGTTTCGGATCACCGACCGTACCCATCTCCCAGTCGACGACGGCCGCCAGCCGGGCCGGGGCTCCGGCGCGGAACATGACATTGGCGAACTGGTAGTCGCCGTGCATGAGTCCGGGGATGTAGTCCAGCGGGCGGTGCTCGCGCAGCCAGCGGGTGGCGGTCTCCATCCCGTCGAGCTCGCGGCCCTTGATCCGTTCGAAGAAACCGGTCCAGCGTGCGACCTGGCGTTCGTGGAAGCCGTCCGGGCGTCCCAGATCGTGCAGGCCCCGCTCCCGCCAATCCACCTTGGACAACAGGGCTATTCCCTCGGCCAGCTGATAGGCGAGTCCGGCGCGGGCGGCGAGGTCGTGATCGAAGGGCGCCGGCCAGATCCGGCGGTGATCCATCGGGGACCAGCCGTCCACGAACCCCATCAGGTAGAAGGTCCGGCCGAGCACGGAGGTGTCGGTGCAGACGGCGACCGCGTCGGTGTGCGGGACATCGGTGCCGTCG
>JABFXT010000161.1 GCA_013361595.1 Nocardia sp.
CGGTAGCGGAGGGCTGTTGGGGCTGGCCGGGGCCGGACTGTTGCTGCGCTGGTGGTCCTGGCAGTCGGTGTTCGCCGGTCTGGCGATCGCGGCGGCATTGTTGTTCGCGGCGGGATTCGTGCTCCCCGAATCACGGAGTTCGGCGCCCGCCGGTCGTGACCCGGTCGGCGCGCTCGCTGTGGCCGCTGCGGTGGGCCTGCTGGTCTGGGCACTGATCGATGTCGCCGACCGGGGTTGGACCGATCCGTATATCGTCGCCGGGCTCACCGGTGCGTTGGTGGCGGCGGCACTGTTCGTCGTTGTGGAAATTCGGGTCGACCGGCCGCTGCTGGATCTGCGGCTCTTCACGAAACGAGGATTCGGCTCCGGCGCGGCCTCGATCACCGTGCAGTTCCTCATCACTTTCGGTCTGTTCCTGATCGTGGTGCAGTATCTGCAACTGATCCTCGGCTACAGCCCGCTGCGCGCCGCGGTGGCGGTCCTGCCGATGGGCGCTGCCATTGTCGGATTGTCCTGGCTCGCGCCTCGTTTCGCTGCCCGCTACGGTCTGCGGATACCTACCGCTGCCGGCCTGGCCGTTCTCGGTATCGGCCTGCTGCTCCTGAGCCGGCATACGCCCGCATCGGGTTACCCCGGACTGCTGTGGCCGCTGTTCGTGATCAGCATCGGTCTCGGCTTCGCCGCAGCACCGGCCACCGCCGCGATCATGGCCGATACCGCCGTCGAGCACCACGGTGTCGCGGCGGCGGTGAACGATGCGGCCCGGGAGATCGGCGCCGCGATCGGTATCGCGGTCGCCGGTACCGTGCTGGCCGGCGGGTACCGGGATACCGTTGGCCCCGTCCTGTCCCGGCTTCCGGAACCGGTACGCGATACGGTCGCCCATTCGCCGGCCGCCACCGCGCAACTCGCGGAACGGGCCGGCCCGCAGGCGGAACCGCTACTGGAACTGGCCCGGAGCGGCTTCGTCGAGGGTATGCACCAGACCGGACTGACCCTGGCGGTGATCAGTCTCGCCGCTGCCGTGGTGCTCGGAATCCTGGCACCCGGCCGGACCGCTCCAGCGGAGCGTGAACTCAGGTAGCAGGATCTCAGTGGTCCCGGTCGATCCGGTGGAAGCCGCTGGCACCGGCGTTGCCCGGTGCGGTCGTCTGCGGTTCCACTCCTGGGTGTGACGTGATGAGCGGAACCAACTGTTCGTCGGGGTCCCATGCGCCGTGGTGGCCGGCCATCGACGATTCCAGCGGTTCACGTTCCGGGCGCACCAGCACACAGCGATCCCGGGCCACCACCACGACCTCGCCGATACGATTCGTGATCACCGGCCCGGGCGGGGTGGGGCCGAACCAGTGCTCGTCCAATGCCTGCTCACGACTCACCACCTGCGCGTGCTCGGACAGCTCGCCCTGCCAGCTGTCCAGGACATCGGGCAGTGCGGCGGGGTGGTCCAGGTAGAGGTGGCGTACTCGCGCTTCGCCGGCGACGAGGCGCACCCCGTGGTGCAGCCGGTCGCGCGCGTCGAGATCGATGAAGGTGTCCGCCTGGATCATTCCGTGGTCTCCGGTCATCAGCAGGGTGCAGGTATCCGGCAGGTCGGTGAGCAGTCCGGCCGCGAAGGCGTCGATATCGCGCAGTACGGCCAGTGCCTCCGGTGATTCGGGTCCGTGCAGATGTCCGGTCGAATCGAGGTCCGGGAAGTAGGCGTAGGCGAACCGCGATCCGGTACCCGGATGATCCGCGACTGCCAGGATCCCGGCCCGGACCTCGTCGAGGGTGGTGGCCGGATGCAGGGTGCCCGGGGCGCGGAAAGCGGCCCGGGTCAGGCCGGAGCGGATCTGGTATTCCGGGACCACATAGTGCACCTCCACGCCATGGGCGGCGAGGTCCTGCAGACGGCTCGGGCCCGGCTGTGCGGTTTCGGGCGGAAAGGTCTCCCGCGCGTCCTCGCCGGTCGCGGAGTCGAACCGCCAGCGCAACGGGTTGAACAACCGGACCCCGGCGGAGTCCGGTACGGCGAAGCTGTAGCCGATGATGCCGTGGGCCGAACAGGGGGCGCCCAGTGCCAGACTGGCGAGGCTGGTCGCGGTGGTCGCCGGGAAGCCGGCGGTGAGCGTGGTGGAGATCCGGCCCGCCAGCGTCGGCGCGATATCGCGGTGCCGCGCCAGCAGTTCGGCGCCGAGCCCGTCGATCAGCAGCAGCACCACATCGCGGTTGGGTTCGAGCGGCAACGGTCCGGGCGTATCCATCCCGAACGACGCGGCGACGGACGGCAGGATATCGGCGAGTGTGTTCCGCACCACTGCCATGGTGCAGTATTCGAGGCGATTGGCGGTGTGCAGCGGGCGTGAACGGGCACACCGCCTCCCGTTCGGAAAGCGCTCCGATACCGGCGGTGACGGTGAGGTCCGGTTTCCGCCGGAATCCGGGCCGCGGTCTTCCTAGCGTCTGAGCTGTGAAAACCGAATCGACCCTGGATATCCGGACAGCAGTGTTGCGCCCTGCTGTTGTGTGGTTCATGGCGCTCGCCGCCGCGCTCGGCACCGCGAGTATGTACCCACTGCAACCGTCGGTCGCGGAAGTCGCGGATTCCCTGCGCACTTCGCCCGCGGTGATCGGTACCGCGCTGGCCTGCTGGCCGATCGGCTATCTGGTGGGGCTCGCGCTGCTGGTTCCGCGGGT
>JABFXT010000771.1 GCA_013361595.1 Nocardia sp.
AGGCGCCGCGGTCGCGGATCGCGCTGCGCGCGCTGCGCGGAGCGGCGGGCCTGGCGCCGGGCACGGTGCGAACTCTCCGGCGTGGATTCGCGACCGGACGGGCCCGGACCGAGCTTGCCGAGCTGACCGCGGCCGGGCAGGTTCCACCGCCCGCGCCCGGATATCCGCCGGGCCCGCTCAATGTGCCGGGGGAGATCACCGGCCGGGCGGCGCGCATGCTGGTGTTCCCCGCCGCGGATTTCCGGTTACCCGGCCACAGTGTCACCGTGGCGGGCCTGACGGCGATCTCCCTCGCGCTCGAACGGTATCTGCGCGGCCGTGGCGCGGACGTGACCCGGATGGGTGCTCAGGTGCCGATGGCGATACCGCCCCGGCCCGGCGTGCGCAACAACTACCGCAGCCTCGGGGTGGATCTGGCGATCGGGGAGAGGGATCCGGCGCGGCGGGCCGCGCATATCGCCACCGACCTGGCCGCCCGGCGTACCCGGGCACTGCACCCCCTCCTGGCGGCTCAGGACGCGGTGACTGCGGTCCTGCCCCCACTACTGCTGCGGCGGGATGTCCGGAACTATCCGATCGATATCGTTCCCGCGGAGATCACCGGTCACACCGTTGTCTCCAGCGTCAACCGCGGCCCGGCCGATCTGAGCTTCGGCGCGGCGCCGGTTCGCTTCACCGCAGGTTTCCCCGCTCTCGGCGCGGTGATGCATCTCACGCACGGCATCCACGGGATAGGTGAGACCGTCACGCTGTCGCTGCACGCCTACCCGGCGGTCTTCCCGGATCCGGACGACTATGCCGATCAGCTGCGTGCGGCTGTGCGCGATATCCGGCGAACCGGGTGAGTGTGGCGGCGCCGGGCGGTCCGATCGGTCAGTTCGGTTCGATTTCCAGCTCTTCGCGGGTGGCGCCGATGAGTTCGCGTTCGGCCGCCCGGACCTCGCCGAGCAACTGGTTCTTGTGGTCGCGCGCCGCGCGGATCTCCTCGGCCGGGGCGTCCTGCAACTTCTTTCGCTGCAACGTCAGCGCGGCCAGCAGTGCGTCGGAGAGCGTATCGGCCAGCCTGCGCCACTGCTTGTAATGCTGGTCCGAACCCACCAGGCGCAGCACATTGGCCCGCTCCGAACCGTCCTCCAGCTCGTGGATCAGATCACCGATGAGCTCATCGGTCCATTCTTCGTCCCGCCGCAGCGCCTGACAGAGCCGGCCGGACATACTCAGCGTATCGGCGATCGCCGTGACCACGGTGCCGCGGCGCCAGTTCTCACCGGCCTGCCCGAGGGCCACCGCATGCGCGGACTCCACCTGGTGATGAGCGGCGTCGAGCTGCAGCCGGGTCGTATCGACCTGACGTTTCGCACTGTCGTTCTGTTGCTGGGCGGCCGCGGACAGGGTTCGCTGGGCGCGCTCGTCGGCGGCGACTATCGCGTCCCGGTTCGTCCGGTTGTTGACCAGTACCGAGATCACGGCCACGCCGCCGAGGATGAGCGAACCGAGCAGTGGCAGCCACGACTGCCACCAAGCCGGGGAACTCTGAACGACTTCGATCACCTGGGGATCCACGGCGCCCATCATGGCACCGTCGGCGCGAGCAGGCGCGACGGCCGTCACAATTGGGTGATCAGCGTGGCAAACTACTGGATATCTTGCAGGGTAACGGGATTCATGCTATGAAGTCCGGCTCGGTGTCGATCTCGGGCCGGTCGCCGGACCGGGGATGAGCGGGCGTTTTCACGATGCGCCGGGGTGGCAGGTATGCTGCTCGGCGGAGGATTCGCCTAGTGGCCTATGGCGCTCGCCTGGAACGCGGGTTGGGTTAACAGCCCTCGCGGGTTCGAATCCCGCATCCTCCGCAGCCGAAACCGCCGGTGGGATTCCCACCGGCGGTTTCTGTATCTATTTGCGCAGTTCGTCCAGTGCTTTGCGGACCTGGTCCCGGCAGATCCGGTCCACCGTCGAGCGGTCGATCGTCCCGTCGTAGGTGATGTACAGGTTCACCTTGACCGAGACATTGTCCGCTTTTGCCGCGACCGTGTAGTCCAGAGTCTGGAACGACGAGTAATCGGTGGTCTCGGACGCGTAGTAGGCGTCGTCGCCGAGCCCGGTCACCGCGGCGGAGGCGTAGTCGGTGCCGGTGGTGGCGGTATCGGATTTCTTCCAGTCGTCGTAGCCGTAGGAGCCGTATTTGCTCTCGAAGGCGACGTCGAAGGCGAGCCGGGCGCTGTTGGAGTCGGTCCCCTCCTTGCTCACCTGGCAGTTGAGCGATCCGCCACCGTAACTCTCCGGGGCGTTCTCCTGATGGGTCGTCTCGTCCAGGTTCGCGGCCCACTGGTCGAGGACCGAGGCGTCGACCAGGTCACAGGAGTTGGTGACGTCCTCCATGCTGTAGTCGCCGTCCGACCCCTCCGACCCCGAATCGGAGTTCACCAGGGCGATACCCCCGATCCCGCAGATGAGCAGGATCACGAACAACACCACACCCACCACGATCAGAGCGGTGTTGTTCTTCGACCGCGACCGGGCGGCCGCTGTGGCCCCGTATCCGGTGGGTCCGGGGAAAGCCGGCTGTCCGGACTGCCAGGTCGGGCCGGGAGCCGGATATTGCGGTTGCCCGCCTCCGTACTGTTGTCCGCTCGCGTACTGCTGCTGACCGCTCGGGAACTGTTGTTGCCCTCCG
>JABFXT010000569.1 GCA_013361595.1 Nocardia sp.
CGGATCGGTGCGCAGGACGCCCGTCAGTGGCTCGGGATCGAGCAGGTCGTCGAAATCGCGGCCGACCACGCCGACCACCGGTACCGCCGCGCACAGCCGCGGGTCGAATTCGTTGTGGCCGAAACGTTCACAGGTGATGAACGCCTTCGGGGCGACGGCGTCCAGGATGTAGCCGAGTTCCTTGCGTCCGTAGAAATGCGCGATCGGCACCACCGTGGTGCCCAGTAGCGCGGAGGCCCAGTAGGTGGCCGCCGCCTCCATCCAGTTCGGGAGCTGGAACGCGACCACATCGCCCGGTCCGACTCCGCGCCGGCGCAGGCCGGCGGCCAGGCGGCGTGCGATCAGTTCGACCTCGGCGAATGTTCCCGACCAGGGCCGGATCCGCGAATGGACGCGGAAGGTCGCGGCGGGGGCGTTCGCCAGGCTGCGGGCCAGTAGTTCGCCGAGGGTCTCGTCGGTCCACCAGCCCGCTTCGCGGTAGCGAAGAGCCAGTTCGGGGGGAACTTCGCGCACGGGTGAGCCGGACTCGCCCGTGCGCCGTGGCTGCGGCATATCGAACTCCCGATCCGGCCGCCGGAAACCAGCGGAAAGTATATGGTTCTCTATGCAAGAGAATCATATTTCCGCCGAGGAGAACAAGTAGTGATCGAGCTCGAACTGGCGGACGGTCTGGCCGTCGTCACGATCAATCGACCGCAGGCTCGCAATGCCATCGCCCTCGACACGATGGACGAGCTGGACAAGGCCGTCGACGGTGCGGCCGGTGCCCGGGCCCTGGTGATCACCGGCGCGGGTGACCGGGCCTTCGTATCCGGCGGCGACCTCAAGGAGCTGGCCGCGCTGCGGACGGTGGAACAGGCCTCGGCCATGGCGAACCGGATGCGGGAGGTCTGCGACAAGATCGCGGGCTTCCCGGGGCCGGTGATCGCCGCGCTGAACGGACATGCGCTGGGGGGCGGCGCCGAGGTGGCGGTGGCTGCCGATATCCGGGTCGCCGCGGCCGATATCAAAATCGGTTTCAATCAGGTGGCGCTGGCGATCATGCCCGCCTGGGGTGGCGCGGAAAGGCTGACGCGGCTGGTCGGGCGCAGCCGGGCGCTATTGCTGGCGGGATCGGGGGAGATCCTGTCGGCCGTGGACGCCGAGCGTCTCGGTCTGGTGGACCGGGTGCTACCGCGTGCCGAATTCGACGACGGCTGGCGGGCCCTGGCCCGATCCCTGGCCAACCCCTCGGCGGCCTCGATCAAACGCGTCGTCGACGGGGCGGGCCCGCGAGAGGCCGTGGCCGCCTTCGCCGAACTCTGGGTGGCCGACGCGCACTGGGCGGCGGCCGACCGGGTGATGAACCGCGGTCGATGAGGCCGGGATGAGCCGCCGGTCAGGCCCCGTTCTCGAGGAAACCGATCTCGCGTTCGGCGAACGCGAAGGTTTCCGCGTGCCCCGCTGTCATGCCGAGCGCCTGCTCGAGCACGACCATCCGGGCCGCGCTGGTCATCAGGACCGAGAGCACATCGGCCGGGAAGCGGCCGGTGTCGACCCCGTATCCGTTGAGCAGCCGGGCCAGTGCCTCGGTCTGCGCGGCACGGAACTGTTCGGAGTAGCGCACGACCTCGGCCCGGATCGCCGGTTTGTGGTTGGCCAGGCCGACGAATTCCATGGTGAACCGGGCCGCGGTGGTATCGGTACTGAACTCCCACAGGGCATGCAGCGGCCGGTCCGATTTCAGTACCTGCGCGAGAGTTTCCAGGCCCTGTTCGGCGCGGCGGCGGAACACGTCCAGGAAGAGGTCGTCCATCGACCGGAAGTAGTAGTGCACCAATTGTGGTTTGAGGCCGGCGTATTCGGCGACCCGGCGCGAGGTCACCGCGGCCCAGCCCTGTTCCAGCATCAGCTGTTCGGCGGCGTCCATCAGGACGCCGCGGTTCTTGGCCTCGGGTGCGCCGAGCCGGCGGGGTGATGACATGTTTCGGCCTCCTCTGGGCTTTCCGTATTACCACGCCGGTCAAGGGATCACCGGGGATCGTATCCCGCCCGTGACGACTGTTGACGCGCTCCCGCCGCGCATGCTAAGCATGTGCTCAGCATCACATCTGAGCGCTCGCTCAGCAAGGGTCGTCCCGAATCGGAACCGGGATGCGGCTGTGGCCTCGGATGGAGTGTGTGACGGCGCGAGGAGGCGGCTGTGGGCGACCCGGAGCTGCAGCGCGCGCCGAGGACGGCTTCCGGCGGCGACAGTCCCCGAGGGCCGCGGAGCAAACGAGCCGTATCAACCCGTGATCCACGGTCGGCGACAAGATTCTGTTGATATCAGGAGGTTCCCGTGACCGATTTCGATACGGTCGACTACTTCACCGATCCCGCGCTGGTACCCGACCCACATCCGTACTACGACCATCTGCGGGCCAAATGCCCGGTCACTCAGGAACCCAACTACGGAGTATGGGCCGTCACCGGGTACGAGGAAGCCATCGACGTACTGCGCGATTCGGACACCTTCTCCTCGTGCATCGCCGTCGGCGGTCCGTTCCCACCGCTGCCGTTCACCCCCGAGGGCGACGACATCACCGGCCAGATCGCCGCGCACCGCGAACAGCTGCCGATGCACGAGCACATGGTCACCATGGATCCGCCCGATCACACCGCCGCTCGGTCGCTGCTCAACAAACTGCTCGTTCC
>JABFXT010000075.1 GCA_013361595.1 Nocardia sp.
GCGGTTCGGCTCGCCGAGCAGCCGGGACTCGGGTGCCCGGCCGAATTCGAATTCCGGCTCGCGAAGCCCTGCCAGTAACCTCTGATGGCATGAACACGCAGTCGAGTCGGGTTCACTGCGGTCCTCATGATGGAATCGACACACCATGAGCGCAGTCGATCGCCCCGCCTTCTACCTCACCACGGCCATCGCGTACCCCAACGGTGCGCCGCATATCGGGCACGCCTACGAGTACATCTCCTCGGACGCGCTCGCCCGGTTCAAGCGGCTCGACGGGTACGACGTCTTCTTCATGACCGGAACCGACGAGCACGGTCAGAAGATGCAGCAGACCGCCGCCGCCGAGAACATCCCGGTGGAGGAGCTGGCCGCCCGCAACTCCGACGTGTTCGAGCGGATGGACAAAACCCTCGACGTCTCCTACGACCGTTTCATCCGCACCACCGATGCCGATCACCAGATCGCCAGCGCCGCCATCTGGCAGCGAATGCTGGACAACGGCGATATCTACCTCGACAACTACTCCGGCTGGTACTCGGTGCGCGACGAGGCCTTCTACACCGAGGAGGAGACCACGCTGCTCGACGACGGCAGCCGCGTCTCCACCGATACGAAAACGCCGGTCACCTGGACCGAGGAATCCAACTTCTTCTTCCGGCTCTCCGCCTACCAGGACAAACTGCTCGCGCTCTACGACGAGCACCCCGAGTTCATCGCCCCGGCCACCCGGCGCAACGAGATCGTGAGCTACGTGAAGGCCGGGCTCAAGGACCTGTCGATCTCCCGGACCACCTTCGACTGGGGTGTCCCCGTCCCCGGCCATCCCGACCACGTGATGTACGTCTGGGTGGACGCGCTGACCAACTACCTCACCGGAGCCGGTTTCCCGGACACCGATTCGGCGACGTTCCGGAAATTCTGGCCCGCCGATGTACACATCATCGGCAAGGACATCACCCGCTTCCACACGGTGTACTGGCCCGCGTTCCTGATGTCGGCCGGGATCGAACTGCCGCGCCGGGTCTTCGTGCACGGGTTCCTGTACAACAAGGGCGAGAAGATGTCGAAATCGGTCGGCAATGTCGTCGATCCGATCGACCTCGTCGACGCCTACGGGCTCGACGCGGTGCGTTTCTTCCTGCTGCGCGAGATCTCCTACGGCCAGGACGGCAGCTACAGCCACGAGGCGATCGTCTCCCGGATCAACGCCGACCTCGCCAACGAATTCGGCAACCTCGTACAGCGCAGCCTGACCATGGTCGCCAAGAACTGCGGTGCGGCCGTCCCCACCCCGGGCGAATTCACCGATGAGGACCGGGCGCTGCTCGACCGCGCCGGCGCGCTGCTGGAACGCTGCCGGGCCGAATTCGACGTCCAGCAGATGCATCTGGCGCTCGAACAGATCTGGCTGACCCTCGGCGAGACCAACCGCTACTTCAGCGCCCAGGCGCCGTGGGCACTGCGCAAATCGGGTACCGACGAGGATCTGGCCCGGATGGCGACGGTCCTCTACGTCACCCTCGAGGTGGTCCGGATCGTCGCGATCCTGGTGCAGCCGGTGCTGCCCGGATCGGCCGCACGGATCCTGGACCTGCTCGCCCAGCAGGACCGTGAATTCGCCGCGATCGCCACCCCGCTGGTACCCGGCGTGGCGCTCCCGGCCCCCGAACCGGTCTTCCCGCGCTACGTGGAACCGAAAACCGAGGACTGAATCCGGCCGGATTCAGTCCACCGCGGCGCGGCGGGCAGCCAGCACGGCATCGTAGAGTTCCCGGCGGGAAACCCCGGCGACCTCCGCGATCTCCGCGCTCGCGTCCTTGAGACGCAGGCCCGCCGCGGCGCGCTCCTCCACCTGGGCCACCAGATCCTCTGGATCCACCACAGTGGCCGAGGCGCCCGCGAGCACCACGGTGATCTCACCGCGCGCCCCGTCCACCGCCCATTCGGCGAGCTCGGCGAGCGTACCGCGGACGACCTCCTCGTAGGTCTTGGTCAGTTCCCGGCACACCGCCGCCCGGCGCTCACCGCCCAGCACTTCCACGGCATCGGCCAGACAGTCCGCCAGCCGGTGCGGCGCCTCGAAGAAGACAACCGCCCGCTTCTCCCCCACCAGAGTCCCGAGCCACTCCTTGCGGCGACCCGACTTCCGGGGCGCGAAACCGTCGAAACAGAACCTGTCCACCGGCAGCGCCGACAGCGCCAGCGCCGTGGTCACCGCCGACGGCCCGGGCAGGCAGGTAACCGGCAACCCCCGCTCCGCACACGCCGCCACCAGCCGATATCCCGGATCGCTCACCGACGGCATCCCGGCATCGGTGACGAGCAGGACAGTGCGGCCGTCGCCGATATCGGACAACAGAGCCGGAATCCGCGCCTCCTCGACATGGTCGTAGAAACTGACCACCCGCCCGCGGATCTCCACACCGAGCGCATCCGCCAGCGACCGGGTACGCCGAGTATCCTCCGCCGCCACGATATCGGCGCTGCCGAGCGCGTCCCGCAGCCGCAGCGACGCATCCCCGATCGCCCCGAGCGGTGTCGCCGCCAAAATCAGCCCACCGACGCTCACCACACTCCTTGTTTTCGGCGCCGCCTGCGGCGGCGCGGGGTCGAGGCCCCCTTGGTCTCGCCGTTCAGGCCTCGAGACTCGCGCCTGCGGCGCATGCGCTT
>JABFXT010000723.1 GCA_013361595.1 Nocardia sp.
AGGAAACTGTCGACCGATGCTCTTGACGCGGGAATCGCACCGATGAGTACCCCGGCTACCGCGGAAATGCCGTAGTCGTTTCGAAATACCGGAACACACAACCATGAGGTATCGGGCCTCGATGGCTCGATCGACTCTGCCTTTTCAGGGGCGGACGAATCTCGATCGCCGGACTCCGCGGCGGCGGGTTCGGCATATTCGAACCGATGAACTCCCAGAAGGAAAAGTAATGCGTAAGTCAGCGAAATCCGTTCTGTCCGGCCTCGCCGTCGCCGCCTCCGCTACCGCGCTGGTCATGGGAACCACCGGTACCGCGGCGGCCACCCCCGTCGTCACCCAGGAGCTCGGCAGTTGCGTCTGGTCCGCGGATGTGGTGCACCTGGGTGGTGTGCCGATGGACGGATACGGCATCCAGTGGTACGTGAAAACGGGCCGCAACGACAATACCGATGCCCACTGCAGTTTCGAGGCCCAGGCCACCTTCGGCATGAAGGACGGCGGAAATCGGACGATCAATTTCGGTAGCGACAAGCCCGCACACGACCAGATCTTCGCCGAAGGACCGGCCCGTATCCTGCAGGTCGGCCTGAAACTGTGCGTGGACGGGCAGGGCTGCTCGGACTGGAAATTCGAGAACAGCGTCTGGAATCAGTAGATACTCCGGACCGGTCGAAGGGAAAGCCCGCACCACCAGGTGCGGCCCTTCTCCGCGACGTTCGGTCAGCCGAAACGCCCGGAGATGCCATCCGTGATGGCCTTGTCAGGCGGGTCGGAAAAGATCTTCTCGGTATTGTCGATTCCATACAGAAAACACGATCTCCGCAACACCCAGAATCTCTGGGCATTGCGGAGATCGCTGACACCCGCGTGATATCGGGCGGACCGGTTATCGAAGTCGGTTCACGTGCCGACGTATCGCCATTTGTCGGCAGCGTAGATTTCGACCGGAGCCGGTATCGCTACTGGACCACGATCCATTCGTACCGGCCCTGACCATGTGAATAGCAAATCCACTTCGTCGTACCCTCATAGCGAGTATTGCCGACGGTGGACTCATTGCACGGGTCCGCCGGCACAGCCGCAGCTTGCGGGGCCAGCAATGTCGCGCCCAAGATCGTGGCCGCACCGAGCAATCCACTGGTGAACAATCGTATTGCCATCACGAATCCTCTTTCATTCGAACATGTTTCGCAGAGGTCGTGCCATTATTTTCTCCCCCCTGCCTCACCCAGGATATCGAATCATGTTGCAAGAAACAACAACTCATCTCGATCCATTCGAGGCGCGCAGTGCAGCCGCGGCCGCGGGTTCGGTGGCGACACGAGGGATTCCGGCCTGTACCGCGCAGACAGAGAAGCCCGCGGGAATCGTTCCCGCGGGCTTCTCGTCGTCGGTGCCGCCGCCGGCTCAGCCGAAGCGGCCGGAGATGTAGTCCTCGGTGGCCTTCTCGCCGGGATTGGAGAAGATCTTCTCGGTATCGTCGATCTCGACCAGCCGGCCCGGCTTGCCCTGGGCCTCGAGGTTGAAGAAACCGGTCTTATCGCTCACCCGCGCCGCCTGCTGCATATTGTGGGTGACGATGACGATCGTGTATTCCTTTTTCAGCTCGGTGATCAGGTCCTCGATCGCCAGCGTGGAGATCGGGTCCAGCGCCGAGCAGGGCTCGTCCATCAGCAGGACATCCGGAGACACCGCGATGGCCCGCGCGATGCACAGCCGCTGCTGCTGACCGCCGGACAGGCCGCCACCGGGCTTGTCCAGGCGATCCTTCACCTCGTTCCACAGGTTCGCGCCGCGCAGCGAACGTTCGGCGACCTCGTCGAGCTCACCCTTGTTGCGCACACCCTGGAGCTTGAGGCCGGCCACCACATTGTCGCGAATGGACATGGTGGGGAACGGGTTCGGCCGCTGGAACACCATGCCGATGGTGCGGCGCACCCCGACCGGATCCACCTGCGAGGCGTAGATGTCCTCACCGTCGAGCATGACCGCGCCCGAGACACTGGCGTTCGGAGTCACCTCGTGCATCCGGTTCAGTGACCGCAGCACAGTGGACTTACCGCAACCGGACGGGCCGATGAAGGCGGTCACACTGCGCGGCAAGACGTTGAGCGAGACATCGGCGACGGCGTGGAACTTGCCGTAGAAGATGTTCAGGTCTTTGATGTCGATCCGCTTGGCCATCAGTTATTCCGTTTCCGCCCTTATCGGTTCCGCGTGAGGAGTTTGTTGACAGCCGCGGCCGCCAGGTAGAGCACCGCGATCATGAGGATCAGGGTCAGCGCGGCGCCCCACACCCGCTGCCGGCCCGCGTCCTCGGCGCTCTTGAGTTCCTGGAAGATCAGCAGCGGCAACGAGGCCATATTGCCGTCGAAGATGTTCATGTTGATCGCCTTGCTGTACCCGACGAGTACCAGTACCGGCGCCGTCTCACCCATCACCCGCGCCAGCGCGAGCAGGATTCCGGAGATCATGCCGGGCAGGGCGGTCGGGATGACGATCTTCACGATCGTCTTCCACTTCGGGATGCCGAGCGCGTAAGAGGCTTCACGAAGCTCGTCCGGGACGAGTTTGAGCATCTCCTCGGTATTGCGCACCACCACCGGCAGCATGAGCAGTACCAGGGCGAGCGCCACGGCGAACGAGCTCTGCGGGAAACCCAGGGTCGCGATCCACAGCGCGAAGATGAACAGGGCGGCGACGATCGAGGGAACGCCGGCCAGGATATCGACCATGAAGGTGGTCACCTTGGCGAACCGGCCGGTGCCGTACTCGATCAGGTAGACCGCCGCCATGATGCCCAGCGGTACCGCGATGACCGCGGCCACCGCCGACTGCACGATGGTGCCGTAGATGGCGTGGTAGACACCGCCGCCGGTCTGGTCCGGCAGGATGCCCTTCTGCGAGTTCTGCCACCAGTCCAGTGACAGGACGACGCCGATACCGTTGCTGACCACCATCCACAGCACCCAGCCCAGTGGGATGAGGGCGATGAGGAAGCAGAGCGCGAATACGCCGGTGGCGAGGTTGTTCTTGATCTTGCGAGCCGCGCTGACGTCACGGAAGGTCGGCGCCTTGATCGGCTTGTCGAGGGTGGTCGTGGTGGTCATCAGCCGTTCACCTTTCCGCCTGCCGCGAGCCGGGCCAGCGCGTTGACGACGAAGGTCAGCGCGAAGAGCACGAAGCCCGCCGCGATATAGGCGCCGGTCGGCAGCGGTGCGCTGAACTCGGCGGCCGCCGAGGCGATCTTGGAGGCGAAGGTGAACCCGCCGTCGAACAGCGACCAGGTCCCGGGGCTCGACGAGATCTTCAGGATGAGCAGGACGGCGATGGTCTCACCGAGCGCACGGCCCAGGCCGAGCATCGAACCGGCGATCACACCGCTGCGGCCGTAGGGCAGGACGGTCATCCGCACGACCTCCCATTTGGTCGCACCGAGGGCCTGGGCGGCTTCGATATGTGCCCGCGGCGTCAGCGCGAAGACCTCACGCGATACCGAGGTGATGATCGGCAGGATCATCACCGCCAGCACCACGCCGGCGGTGAAGATCGTGCCACCACCGTCGATCGACACATTGCCGTCGGAGAACAGGAAGAACCAGCCGAGATTCTCGTTGAGGAACTCCTGCACCGGTTTCAGATACTCGGCCAGCACCAGCAGACCCCAGAGGCCGTACACGATCGAGGGCACCGCGGCCAGCAGATCGGTGAGCATGGAGAACGGGCGGGCGAGCCGCTTCGGTGCGTAGCGGGTCAGGAACAACGCGATGCCGACACCGATCGGCACCGCGATGACCAGCGCGAAAGCGGAGCTCAACACCGTCACCATGAAAAGGTCACGGATACCGAAACGGAGATTGTCCGCATCGCCGGTGTTGAACTCCGCACTGGTGAAGAAGTTCACCTGGTCAGCCCGGAGCGAAGGCACCGCACGGATCAGCAGGAACAGCGCGATCAGCGCGATCGACGCCACGATGACCGCGGCCGCGGTGGTCGCCAGCGATTTGAAGATCAGTTCGGCTCGCCGGCTGTTACCGCCACTGTTGGTGCGCGACGGCGTTTTCTTGGGGTCGCTCGACATGGGTGCAGTGTCTCCGGCCTCCCGCCGACTCGTCACTGCTGACGAGTCGGCGGCGGCTACCTCTGGGTTGACTGTCATATTCGCGCTATCAGGAGATGGCGTTGATCGCCGTGGTCAGCTTGGTCTTGAACTCCTCCGGGATCGGCACATAACCGTTGTCCGCCAGACCGTCCTGGCCGTTGGTGACGGCGGAGGTCAGGAATGCCTTGACTGCGGTCGCGGTCGCCCCGTCGGCGTACTTCGAGCACACGATCTCATAGGTCGGCAAGATGATCGGGTAGGCGCCGCTCTCGGTCGGCTTGTAGAACGACGAGGTATCGAGCACCAGATCGTTGCCCTCGCCCTTGATCTTCACACCGTTGATCGCCTTGGCGGCGGTCTCGGAGTTCAGCCCGACCGGCTCGGGACCGGCGGAGGTGACGATCCGGGTCACCGACAGGTTCTGCGATTTGGCGAACGACCACTCGTTGTAGGAGATGGCGTTCTTGGTGGTCTTGACCGCGGCCGAAGTGCCCTCGTTGCCCTGAGTGCCCTCACCGACACCGCCGTTGAAGACCTTGCCCGCACCCTTGCCCCAGGCACCCTCGGAAGCGGCGTCGAGGTAGAGCTGGAAGTTGTCGGTGGTGCCGGACTCATCGGACCGATAGACGACCTTGATCGGCTCGGCGGGCAGCTGCTTGCCCTCGTTGAGCGCCTTGATCTCGGGCGCGTCCCAGGTCTCGAGGGTGCCGTTGAAGATCTTGGCCAGGGTCGGGCCGTCGAGCGCGAGGTCGGTGACGCCGTCGATGTTGTAGGTGATGGCGATCGGGCCGAACACGGTCGGCAGGTTCCACGCGGGGGAAGCGCAACGCTGCTCGGCGGCGGCGGGCTCACCCTTCTTCTCGCTCAGCGGGGAGTCGCTACCGGCGAAATCGGTCTGGCCGCCGAGGAATTCCTTGACACCGGCACCGGAGCCGCTGGAGGTGTAGTTGAGGGTCTGGCCGTCGCAGTTGGTCTCGAAGGCGGCGGTGAAACGCTCCACCGCGTTCTTCTGCGCCGACGAACCGCTCGCCTTGAGGGCTTCCTTGCCACCGCAGGTGACATCGGCGTTGGCCTCGACACCGGTCGCGGACGCGTTGTCGTCGCTGCCGCAGGCGGCAAGCGGCAGAGTCACGGCCGCGATCACACCGACGAGGGCGCTGCTGCGCTTGAACTTCACTCCAGTCCTCCGGATACGTCCTACTCGCCCGGTCCCTCACCGGCCCGGGCGCGTGTGGTGGTGCGGCCGTTCGCGGGGAACTTTGCACACCAGGCGACCTACTGCCGCCCAGAATCAAAGTAGGGCGCGTCGGTGGACAACTGGACCAGGGCAAGTGAACGGAAGGTGAACAGGGCGGCGCCAACAGGTCCGATTTGTGTGATGTTTGCCGCGTTGTTACTCCACACATACCGGAACGCCGCATCCGGCCACCGGAAAGCGAGCGCCGGGCACCCGGCGTTCACCGCCGTGAGACCGGACATCTCAGCCGGGCAGCGAGTAGGCGATATCGATATGCGCCGGAGCGAATCCCAGTCCGCGATAGGTGCGCACCGCCGCCGTATTGTCGGCCTCGGTGTACAGCAGGACCTCGCCCAGGCCGGCGTCCCGCAGATGGTGCAGTCCGATCAGCGTGAGCAGCCGGCCGAGTCCCCGGCCCTGAGCCGTCGGATCGATACCGACGACGTACACCTCACCCGCCGGCGGGTCCTCGTCGTAATGAACCTTGGTCCAGTGGAATCCGAGCAACCGTTGCGGCTGCCGGGCATCGAAGGCCAGGAACAGACCGGCGGGATCGAACCACGATTCCGCGCGCCGGGCCGCCAGCTCGCTACCGGACCAGCCGCCCTGCTCAGGGTGCCAATCGAAGGCGGCGTTGTTGACTCGCAGGAGCTCGGAGTCGTCGGCCGGACCGGCGTAGGTCCGAACCTCGATACCGGCGGGCACTTCGACTTCCGGTAGCTCTGGAGTTGCCAGCGCTCGCCGCAACTGCCAGAGCTCGCGCACGGCGGCCAAACCGGAGCGCCGGGCCACCGCTTCGGCAGCGGGCAGCTTCCCGTGCGCCCAGATACGCGCTCCCGGCCCACCGGCCGCGAGCGCCGCCGCCACCAGATCACGGCCGATACCGCGGCCGCGCCGCGCCGACGCCACCGCGGCCTCCGCCATGGCGGGATGCTCGCCGTGCGCGGGAGTCAGGCTCGCGTAACCGGCGACCTCGTCCCCCAGCAGAGCCAGCAGATGGCGCGACGAACCCTCCCCGCGCAGGCCGAGGACAGCCTGTTCGGATACCGGCGCCACACCGTCGGCGGCAGTGGCGGCGGCGAGCAGAGCGCTCACCCGATCCGCGTGATCGGGTGACAGCAGCTCGAACCACCGCAGTTCGAACTCGCCCGTATCGGCCGGGCTCACTGGACGGTGCCGTTGACCGGGGCCATCGAATCCTCGTCGGTCTCGCCCTTGTCACCATTGGCCGAGCGGGCATCCGGATCGTTCTTGTTCGACGAACGGGCCGGACGCACAGCCTTGTACCCGACATTGCGGACGGTACCGATCAGCGATTCGTACTCGCTGCCCAGCTTCGCGCGCAGACGCCGGACGTGCACATCCACAGTCCGGGTACCGCCGAAGAAGTCGTAACCCCACACCTCCTGCAGCAGCTGCGCACGAGTGAAAACCCGGCCGGCATGCTGGGCGAGGTACTTCAGCAGCTCGAATTCCTTGTAGGTCAGATCGAGCGGCCGGCCACGCAGCCGCGCGGTGTAGGTGCCCTCGTCGATCACCAGCTCACCGAGCGTGATCTTCCCGGAATTCTCCGGACTGGCCGAACCGCCGGTACGGCCGACCAACAGGCGCAACCGGGCGTCCAACTCCGCCGGACCGGTGCTGGGCAGCAGAATATCGTCGAGACCCCAGTCGGCGTTCACCGCGACCAGACCACCCTCGGTGAGCACGGCCACCACGGGAACCGAGGACCCCGTACTACCGAGCAGCCGGCACAACCCACGGGCCGCCGCCAGATCCGTACGTGCATCCACCAACGCGATATCCGCGGTACCCGCCTCGAGCAACGACGCCACCTCCGTCGGCGCGGGCCGCACATTGTGCGCGAGCAGCGACAGCGAGGGCAGAACCGAATCGGGGTCGGGGTCGGAAGTCAGCAGGAGCAGCTCCACAAGCACTCCTCCCATCTCGTAGCTACGCGAAAGCCAGCTTCGTCGCCGTCGCCACGTTGCTCATCCACAAGTTCGCTGCAAGATTAGCGCGTCGAGCTGTGTTTATTTGCGTCGCCTGCGGCGCCGCGGGTCGGGGCCCTCGTGACCCCGGTTCTTCACTCCTGCGCTCCTCCGCTTCGCTCCCCCGCTCCGTCGCTCCAGAACCGGGGCGGGCCCCGACCACTGAGGTGGACCATCCGGAAGAGGAAAGGTGAGCACTTCTGCCCTGTCGGCCGAGTCGGGTGAGCAAGTTCACTGTGTATGTGCCGTCGATCGGGTGGGCCTGATCGGTCGTGTTCCGGATTCCGAGCTCCGGCTCCGGAGTAAGTGACCGATGGTGGCACGGGCGAAGCTCCGTCTCAAGGTGACGACGGACGGGCAGCCGGTCGCCGTCGATCGATCGCCGGGTCACTCCGAGCCCGGAGCCGGTCGTCGTCGCGCACAGACCCGGAAGGTCCGCGGCGGGCGTCCACTAGGGTGCATGCCATGCGGAAGCTGATCATCGGACTGCTGTGCCTGGCAGGGCTGGCAGTGGTCGTCGATTTCGGTGCGGCCGCATATTCGGAATACCGCGTATCTCGATCACTCAAGGTGGGCGCCGACCTCAGCGCCGACCCGGAAGTCACCTTCCACGGTTTCCCGTTCCTGCGGCAGGCACTCGACGGCCGCTACGACAACATCGAGATCAAGGCCGACAGCGTCCGGCCGGATATCCCGGGCGAGATCGGGCTGGAGGCCACCCTGCTGGGAATGGACCTCCCGCTGGGCGACCTGGTCGACGGGCGAGTGCGCAACGTACCGGTGGAACAGGTGGACGTGCGGATGCGGGTCGCGCCGACCGAACTCGGCCGCCTGTTCGGAATCCCCGACCTGGAGGTCCATTCGCGGCCGGCGGACAAATCCGACGGCACCGGCGGTTCGGGCGGCTCCGGAATGACCACGGCGGGCGCCCTGGTGCTGACCGGCACGCTGCCGTCGGCGCCGAGCGGACAGCAGGGAGCGAGCTTCGCCGGCGAACGGGTCAGCGTCGCGGCCGACCTACTGCTCGACGGCGATCAAGTGCGAATCGTGGCCACCGGCCTGTACTCGGAGGAGATCTCACCGGTCCCGTCACAACCGGTGGTCGACGAAGCCGACGTCCCGGCGATGCTGGCCATGTTCACCCGTACCATCGATACGAAAGAACTGCCTTTCGGAATCCGACCCACCGAGGTCACCGCCCTGGGCGGCCATATCGTGGTCGAGGGCCGGGGCAGAGACGTGACGATCGATTTGAACAGATTGCGGCGCCCATGATCGAGATCACCATTCTGGCGGTAATGCTGCTGGCCGGACTGGCCGTCGGCCTGTACCTGCGCCGGCGCGAAGGCGCGGTACGAACCGCCCCGGTCACGCTGGACCGTGACGCCGGCACCCGTGACGACCTCCTCGTCGCCGCCGGTGTGACCGGAGCAGGGCCGGCGGTACTGCATTTCTCCGCCGACTGGTGCGGACCGTGCGCGGCCGTCCGCCGAGTCGTCGCCGACGCCACCCGCGACCTGGCCGATTCACCCCAGCCACCACGCGATATCGAAATAGATATCGACACCGACCCGGCCCTGGCCCGTGCCCTCAACGTCCTGTCGCTGCCGACCACCTTCGTATTCGACGCCGAAGGCCGGGAGCGATTCCGGATCTCCGGTGTCCCCAAAACGAGCGACCTGCGCAGCGCGCTGAGCCCCCTCACGGCAGGATCCGCCGCAGGTTGAATTGATGGCCCCGCCTTCGGGCGGGGCGGGTCGGGGCCCTCGTGACCCCGGTTCTGTATCTATGGCGTCGCCTCCGGCGCCGCAGGGTCGGGGCCCTCGTGACCCCGGTTCTTCACTCCTACGCTCCTCCGCTTCGCTCCCCCGCTCCGTCGCTCCAGAACCGGGGCGGGC
>JABFXT010000074.1 GCA_013361595.1 Nocardia sp.
CCGTCCAGGAGCGAGTCGAGGATGGGTGTGCGCCGGGTATCGGCGCGCAGGACCGCGGAGACCGGGATGCGGAGGCGGTGGTCCACCAGTGGCAGCGCGGCGATGCCCTCGGTGGAACTGTTGGCGTAGAGCACGGTCCAGGCGTCGGGGTGGTTGATCAACTCCATGGTCGCGGTGTGATCCGGCGGAATGGGTGGGCCGAAGGTAGGCCCGGTGGGCAGATCCGCGAACGCCGTCCGGATGACAGTGTGCAGCAGGAACTGCTCGGATTCCGGTGGTAGCAGCAGCGGATAGGCGCTGAGCTCGGCGAGGGTGACATCGGTACGACCGGCCAGCGGATGCGCGGGCGCGGTCGCGAGGGTCAGATCTTCGACCCAGAGCTGTTCGACCATCAGTCCGGCCTGTTGCACGCTGCCGCGGATGAGCGCCAGATCGCAATCCCCGTCCGCGACGGCGGCTACCCGCTGGCGGAAGGGTTTGATGACGAATTCGATCTCCGCGCCCGGATGCGCGTCGCGGGCGCCGGCGATGGCCGAGAGAGATCGCGTGGCGAACGACATATTCGCGGCGAGCCGGATGCGAGGGCCGGTGGTGCGGATGGAGGCGCGGATGGCCGATTCCAGACCTAGCATCTGCTTGGCCAGCGGTAGTAATCTTGTGCTCGCGTCGGTGGGGACGACCGATCGGGTCGAACGCTCGAAGAGTTGCACGCCCAGGTCGTGCTCGAGCCGGGCGATCTGATGGCTGATCGCCGACTGTGAGATGAAGCACCGGACGGCCGCCCGGCTGAAACTGAGCTCCTCGCACACCGCGACGAAGTACGTGAGCTGGCGTAGTTCCACCGCGATCTCCATTCATGATCAGATCAGATAAGAGTCATCTCAATTATGCGCCCTGAACCCTGAAATATCTGCCTTACGGATGACGGTTCCTAATGAGTGAAGGAGGCTGTCATGCACAAGGTCAGTGATATCGGCGCCGGCGTGGAATACGCGGACGTCGTGATCGTCGGTTCGGGGTTCGGTGGTCTCGCCGCCGCCAAACAGTTGGCGAAGGCGGGAGTGGACTATGTCCTGATCTCGAGCACGCCGGAACACCTGTTCCAGCCGCTGCTCTATCAGGTCGCCACCGGGGTGTTGGCGTCCGCCGAGATCGCGCCCCCGATCGCGAAGATCCTGCACCGGCACAAGGAGGCGGATGTCCGCCTGGGCGAGGTCACCGCGATCGAGCCCGACGCCGCCGTGCTGACCTATCGCAGCGGGGAGGAGACCCGGCAGATCCGCTACGGATCGCTGATCGCGGCCACCGGCGCCAGCCAGTCGTATTTCGGTCGCGACGACTTCGCCGACAAGACCTTTTCGCTCAAGACCATCGACGACGCGAGGCTGCTGCGGGCTCAGATCTCGCGGGTCTTCCGCGAGGCCGCCGACGCGGACGAGGAGACTCGCCGCCGCCTGCTCTCGTTCGTCGTCGTCGGCGCCGGAGCCACCGGCGTCGAGGTCGCGGGACAACTGAAAGAACTTGCCAAGCGGTACTACCACGAGGAAGTATCGGTGACCCTGGTCGAGGGCGCCGGCGCCGTACTACCGCCCTTCGGCGGCGGTCTATCGGAATACGCGAAGAAAACGCTGACCCGCAGCGGGGTCGAAGTCCTGCTCGGCACCTTCGTCACCGATATCGAGGACGGGCAGGTCACGGTCAAGGACAAAGACGGCAGCCAGCGGCAGATCGAGGCCGAGACCATCGTCTGGTCGGCGGGTGTGCAGGCCGGGGGCTTCGCGAAACTGCTGGCCGCGGCCACCGGTTGCGAAACCGATCGGGCGGGGCGGCTGCTCATCAATCCCGATCTCACCGTGGGCGGCTACGCCGATATCTACGCGATCGGCGATATGACCTCGCTCAACGGCTACCCCGGCCAGTCGCCGGTGGCGATGCAGGAAGGCCGGCACGCCGCCGATATCGTCAGCCGTGATACGAACCCCGGCACTCCGTTCGTGTACTGGGACAAGGGCAGCATGGCGGTGATCAGCCGGTTCAGCGCGGTCACGAAACTGAACGACAAGATCACCTTCCGCGGTGTGTTCGCCTGGTTCATCTGGCTCGCCGTGCACCTGTTCTATCTGGTGGGTTTCCGGAATCGGTTCGCCGCGGTCCTGTCGTGGCTGGTGGCGTTCATCGGCACCGGGCGGCCCGGGTTCGAGGAGGTCGACCGGGCGCACCTCGAACGGGTACGCGAACCCGAACGTTTCGTCGCCTGACGGACGCGGGCTGCGCGCAGCCGCGGCGCGGGTACAGACCGAAGTGGCACGGTGGGCGGGCCCGGCGGAACCTGGTCCGCCCACCGTGCGTATCGGGGCGGCGGCGAATTCCGGGTTGCGTCCGGCCCAACTCCGATGCCGTTTCCGGTGTTCGCGCGAACGCGCGGATACCGCCTGGTGAACGTCCGGTGTGACCTACGTCTCGTTAACCGAACCGGCATGCCCCCGCCATGTCACGGACGCCCCGGCGCCGTATCGGACTGGCCTGCTTGGCGTCATGGCTATTACGTCCGTGCTGACGGCCCCGGCTCGACCGGCCGCCGGCGAGGATCACCGGTCCCGATACGCCCTGATCGTCTCCTCCGACACCGAACATCGCATCGCGGCGCAGCGGTTGCGGTACAACGTTTT
>JABFXT010000805.1 GCA_013361595.1 Nocardia sp.
GCAGTTTCGCGCAACGCTGTGCGAGCTCCTGCAGCAGAACGGTTTTCCCGCTGCCGGGCGGCCCCACCGCCACCACGACCGGCAGTGATCGGCTCCGGCCCTCGGGCCGCTGGACCAGCTGTTCGATCAACACCCCGGTGATCGATTCCAGCCCATGCAATTTCGGGCCGTCTACAGGCATCGCCCCTCCCGGATCGGTATCGATATCCGGCATATCGATTTCCGGCACCTCGTGGACGCCCCGGCCACCCCGGCCTGAGCTGGGCGAACCGGTCGAAGATATCGATCGGTACAGCCATCCTATGCGTACCTACGCCGTTGCCGCGGCCGTGCGCGAAAACCGGCCGATATCAAAGTTATTGCGGCTGCGGGGCCCGCGTCCCGGCAATTGCGGCACGGCCGGTCCGGCTCACGAAAAGGCGAAATGTGAAATGGTGGCGTGCGTATTTGTCCGTTCGATATCGCCGGGCAGGGAGACCGGTCCCGGGACGGATCGTCAGCGCCCCGATATCGAGGCCGACAACGACGAGAGCCAGCAGAGCGGACTCGGGGGGTACTGCATGGTGCACACGAGGCCGACCGGTCCGGGCGCCTCCTGCTGTTCGACGGCCGGCTGGGGCCGTGGCTCGAGCGGGAGGCCCGACGAGGTGGCGGCGGTGGCGGCGGGGACGGTCAGCAGGGCCGCCACGAGCAGACCTGCTCGGAGAACACGACGCATGATCACTTCCTTCCGATCGGCCGATGCCGATCAGCATCGACGCTAGTGACGTTCGCGTGCGCGGAACAGCCCCGAATTACCCTGCCCATTGTTCTTCCGGGGGAGCGGGCCGGCCGTCGGTGTCGGAATGCCGGGGTACGGTCGCTCCATGACCATGTACGCCGCGCTGCTGCGGGGGATCATGCCCAGCAATCCGAATATGAGCAACGAGAAACTGCGCGGCGTGTTCACCGGGCTCGGATTCGAGTCGGTGGCCTCGGTGCTGTCCAGCGGCAATATCGTCTTCGCCGCCGCGGATACCGGCAACGCCGAACTCGAGGATCGTATCCAGGAGGCGCTGAACGCCGAACTCGGTATTCCGGGCGGCACGATCATCCGCAGCGAATCCGAGCTGCGGGAACTGCTCGATCGCGATCCCTTCGCCGGTTACACCCACGGCCGCGACACCTACCTGACCGCGACTTTCTTCAAGCGGACCGGCGAGGCCCCGCCCGTCGCGCCGGCCGACGGTGACCCGCTCACCACGGTCATCGGTTACGACGACCCGGCCCGGGTCTTCCTCGCGGTCGTCGACAACAGCACGCCGAAGACACCGAATTTCATGGCCTGGCTCGAGCGTGCCTACGGCAAGGACATCACGACCCGCACCTGGCTCACGGTGCAGCGGGTCGTGAAGAAGATCGACGCGGTGAAGTAGGCGGCGCGCTCAGGCCTCCTGGGCGACGCCGTTCTTCTTCCGCGCGATATCGGCCAGCGCCGCCTCGCGGGCCGCGCGCTCGGCGGCCCCGGCTTCCCAGGTCGATTTCCGGTTCTTCACCACCCGGGCCGGTGCGCCGACCGCGATGCTGTAATCCGGGATCTCGCCCTTGACCACCGCGTGCGCGCCGAGTACACAACCACGACCGACCCGGGTCTCGCGCAGAACCGTGACCTTGGCCGCGATCCAGGTATCGGGGCCGATGCGGACCGGGCTCTTCACGATGCCCTGATCCTTGATGGGCAGGGTGATGTCGTCCATCCGGTGGTCGAAGTCGGTGATGTAGCACCAATCGGCGACCAGGGTGGATTCGCCGATCTCGATATCGAGGTAGGTGTTGACCACATTGTCCTTGCCGAACACCACCTTGTCACCGATCCGCAGCGAGCCCTCGTGGCAGCGGATGGCGTTTCCGTCCCCGATGTGGACCCAGCGCCCGATCTCGAGCCGGCCCAGTTCGGGGGTCGCGTGGATCTCCACATTCCGGCCCAGGAAGACCATGCCGCGCAGGATCACGTGCGGATTGGCGAGCCGGAATTTGAACAGCCGGTAGTAGCGGACCAGGTACCAGGGGGTGTAAGCACGATTGGCCAGCACCCAGCGCAGCGAATCGAGGGTGAGGAACCGGGCCTGTCGCCGGTCGCGCCGCCGGGAGCCCTGCCAACGTGTGCGCAACGGTGCGCCCCACATGCTCGTCACGAACGTGTCTCCTCGTATCCTGTGCTGCCCAGTACTGCCGAACAGCCTACTTTCGTGCTCGGGGGCCCCGGCCTATACCCTTCCGTTAATCTCACACACACGTGGGTCCGGGGAGACAGGACGACAGAGGAGACCAGCAGGTGCGTATCGGCAGCGGCGTACGGACCGTGTCCTGGCTTGCGGCGGCGGTGGCCGCGATGGGGGTGCTCACCGCGTGCGGGACCGATGTCGACGACATCACGGTCGGCCGGGGACTGGGCTGGCCGGCCCCCGGGCACGAGAGCCGCAACAGTGGCACCACCGCGGTGACCGGTTCGCGGGCGCTGAGTCTGCAGTGGTCCCGGCCGGTCGGCGGGCCGATCGCGCAGCCGCCCACGGTGGGCTCCGAGGGGCAGATCTTCGTCACCAGCCGCACGGACGCGGAATGCGATATCTTCGCCTACCAGATGCGCACCGGACGGAAGCGCTTCTGTAATCCACTGGGCCCCAATGCCATCTATTCGCCCACCCTGCTCGACGGCGCCAACAATGTGTATGTCGGTCTCGACAGCGGAATCGAATCGGATAATTTTCTCGGGCAGCCGCGGTGGCGGACGCCGGTGGCGGGAGTGCCGGTCGGTATGCAGTTCACCGGGGACGGCCATCTGCTGGTGATCACCCAGTCCGGCCAGGTCGATGTGCTGGAACGGCAGACCGGCAGGCGAATGGTCCCCACCCAGCAGTTGCTGCCGCAGCCCGATTTCCTGCAGTCACCGAATCTGGACTGGCCACCGGCCGGCGCCGGCCTCGACGACTGCCGTACCGGCGGCCCGGACTGCGCGGTCGCGACCGTGGCGGCGATGGATATCGACAGCGGTCGGATCTACGCGACGGTCCGCAAACCGGGCGAGACCAAGGCGGCCCTGGTGGCGCTGCGGTACGCGGACGGCAAGGTCGAGCAGGAGTGGAGCCGGGAGATCCTCGCCGATGGCAGTGCCACCGATCCGGCGCTGTCCGCCGACGGTTCGACGCTCTACGTCGGCGACAACAGCAAACGCCTGATCGCGGTGAACACGGCCGACGGCACGCCGAAGTGGGAGGCGCAGTTGGACTGGGAGCCGCGGCGCGGTATCTCGGTCTCCGACGACGGCCTGATCATCCCGGCGGGTGACGACGGCTACCTGGTCGCCCTGCGGGACACCGGAACCAGCTTCGAAAGGGTCTGGGAGCGTAAAGATCTCGCGCTGCGCGGACTTCCGGTGCAGACCGCGGGCGGGACGGGTTACGTCACCGCCGCCATCGGCACGGGACTGAACCTGGTCACCTTCGATACACAGACCGGGGCCACTCTCGACTCCGATGTCCTGCCCGGCGCGCAGGGCACGACCACCGGTACCGCGGTCGGTGCCGAGGGTGAGGTCGTGGTCGCCACCCGGATCGGCGAGATCTTCGCCTTCGCCGAGAACGACTGACGGCAGCGGACTACTTCGGGTCTCGCTCCGGCAGCGGGCGTTCCACGATCACCGGACGGCCCAGCGGGTTACGGACCCGCCGTTTCGCGTCCGAGTAGATCCCCGCGGTCTCGGCCGCCACCACATCCCAGGCGAAATCGGCGGTCAGGCGTTCCCGCGCGGCGAACGCGCGGTCCTGGGCCGCGGCGGGATCGTCGAGTACCGAGATCACCGCGTCCACCAGTCCGTGCACATCGGCGGGTTCGAACGAGGCCCCGGTGACCCCGTCGATCACGGCTTCGCCCAGGCCACCGGCCGTCGACGTGACCAGCGGCGTTCCGGCCGCGGCCGCCTCGAGCGCGACGATCCCGAACGGTTCGTAGCGGCTCGGCAGTACGATCGCGTCGGCGCCGTGCAGCCAGCCGAGCAGTTCGGCGTGGTCGAGCTGTCCCGCGAAATGCACCGCCCGGGCCACCCGGTGCGTCCGGGTACGTTCGCGCAGCCATTCGAACTGGGTGCCGACTCCGGCCACGGTGAGCACGGTGCCGGGATGGGCCCGGCGGATACGGGGCAGCGCCGCGATCGCGTCCTGTACGCCCTTCTCGTATTCGAGCCGTCCGACGTAGAGCAGGCGCGGCGGGCCGCTGCGCGGCGAGCGGGTGCGGAATGTCCACGCGCCCACATCTATTCCGTTCCGGATCACGTGCACGGGTACCCGGTCGGGCCGGTACAGCCGTTCGACCTCGTCCTTCATCGACGTGGAACAGGTGATCAGCGCATCCGATTCGTTGGCCAGCCACCATTCCACCGAATGCACCTGCCGGTTGACCCGGCCCGCGACCCAGCCGCTGTGCCGGCCGGCCTCGGTGGCGTGGATCGTCGACACCAGGGGTACGTCGTAGTACTCGGCCAGCGCGATCGCGGGGTGGGCCACCAGCCAGTCGTGCGCGTGCACCACATCGGGGGTCCAGCCCTCGCCGATACCCGGTTTGTCCAGGGCGATTCCGGCGCGCACCATCGCATGCCCCATGGCCAGGGTCCAGGCGAGCATATCCTCGCCGAAATCGAAGATCGGCGGATCCTCGGCGACCGCCACCACCAGGACCCCTTCGGCGACGAACGAATGGGTGGGGTGGGTGGCCGGACTGGTTCCGGTGGGCCGCCGGGCCAGTACCACTACCTCGTGACCGGCCGCGGCCAGTGATGTCGCCAGGTGGTGGACATGCCTGCCCAGCCCGCCGACGACCACCGGTGGGTACTCCCACGACACCATCAAGATTTTCATCGCGGTCCTTCTGCAGGGGTGGCGCGTAGCCTACGCGCGTCCAGGGCCGGGAACACTCCGTCGGCCACCGCCCATCCTGCCGCCAGATCGCGTGCTCTGCCGAGTTGGCCCGCTTCGACCGCCCCGGCGATCTCGCGGACCGCGTGCGCGTGCTGATGGGCGCGGTCGCGGGCGTAACCGGCCGCGGAGTCCTTGCTGACCATGAACGCCCAGTCGCTCGACACCGCCAGGATCGCTTCACGCAGCAGTTGGTCGGCCACCGGATCGCGGCCGGTCGGTGCGCCGGCGCGCATCTTGTCCGCGGTGTCCAGCGCCAGCCGGACGATCTCGGAATTCAGCTCCACCAGATCGCTGACCTGGTCACCGGCCCAGACCCGCCAGTCCTTACCCGACCCCCACGACGAATCGGCGAGCGGCACCGGCGCGCCGACGAAACCGCGGTCGCGTGCGTCGGCGAGGGTGCCCACGGTGATCCCGGCTTCCGGCAGTGCCCGCAGCACCTGCGCCAGCCACTGCGGTCCCTCGTGCCACCAGTGTCCGTACAGTTCGGTGTCGAACGCGGCGACGACGAGCGCCGGGCGCCCGATCCGCTCGGATTCGCCGATCAGCCGTTCCCGCACCGTCTGTACGAAATCGTCGACATCGCGGCCGATCTGCGCCGCGGCGAGACCGGGATCGTAGGGGGCTTTGTCCGGCCCGGCCACGGTCTTACCGGTGACCCGGGCGGGTTTGAGGCCGGTGGCGTGGTCGTAGTGGTGGAAGTCCCGGTACGCGGCGTTGCCCGGGTAGCCCGATTTCGGTGACCACACCCGATAGCTGACCGTGAGATCACGGCCGAACGCCAGTACCGGCGAATCGTGTACGGGGCGGCCGAGGGTCGTATCGCCCCGTAGCGCGGGCCCGTCGACCATGAAATGCGTCACACCGGCGTCCGCGTAACCCTGTTCCATTCCGGGAGTGAACCCACATTCCGGGGCCCAGATCCCGGCCGGGGTGTGTCCCCAGCGCAGGCGGGCGTCGGTGAGTCCCTCGCGGAGCTGGAACTCGCGCAGCCGGTCGTCGAGCAGCGGTTGGAACGGATGGGCCAGCGGGCCGCCGAGGAGTTCGATGACATCGCCGTCGAGCAGTTGCCGCCACACCGGTGCGGCGCCGTGCCGCCAGTTCTGTTCGAATTCGGCCAGCGCGGCGGCCGCCAGCCGGTGTTCGTGCGCGCCGAGCGCGCGGTTTCCGGATTTGGCCGCCTCATCGGCCCGCAACTGCCAGTTGCCCAGCCAGTGGTGCATTCCCGCGAGGCAGTGCGGATCGTCGAGCTGGGCGGCCAGGACCGGGGTGATCCCGAGCGTCAGCAGATGGGAACGTCCCTCGGCCGCCAGGGTGCGCAGTACTTCGACGACCGGTAGATACGACGCGGCCCAGGACTGGTAGAGCCATTCCTCGCCGACCGGCCACCGGCCGTGATGGGCGAGCCAGGGCAGGTGGGAGTGCAGGACCAGCGTGAACTGCCCGGGTACCTCGTGAGTCTGCTTGCCGCTCAAGGCTTCACCGCGAGTGCCACGAGATCGAGACTGGCGTCGATGGCAACGGGTGTGAGCGCGAAATCGTCGACGGTGACGGCGGCGACATCGGCGGTGAGCTCGGCGGGCCAGGGTTCACCGGCGAGCGCGCGTTCGATCTGGGCGTCGATGAACGAGCCGCCGTGCTTGCTGTCGAGGGCGCGCAGTGTCGGTCCGTGGTGCACGCCGGTCATGAGATCCACCCGGAACCCGGCCTCTTCGAGGAGCTCGGTGAGTTCGGCCGCGTCGAGTTCGCGGGTGTGGAACGGGTTGAGCGGAGTGTCGCGGCCGGGGGAGAAGGTGATCCGGTTCGGGGTACTGATGAGCAGTTCTCCGCCGGGGCGCAGCACGCGCAGGCATTCACGCAGGAACTCTGCCTGATCCCAAAGGTGTTCGATCACTTGGAAATTGACCACGGTGTCCACCGCGTCCTCCGGCAGGGGCAGTGCGGCGAGATTGCCGCGGATCATATGGACCGCCGGATAGCGGGTGCGCACATGGACCGCGGCGCCACGGTCGTAGTCCAGGCCGACGACCGCCTTCGCGACGCCGGCGATCATATTCGCGCCGTACCCTTCGCCCGACCCGGCTTCGAGGACGACCTTCTCCGCGCAGCGCGACAGCAGCCGGTCGTAGACGATCTCGTGCCGGCGGAACCAGTAGTTCTCCTCCGCGATACCCGGCACCGTCCGCTCACCGGTCAACGGCAGCGGCTCCAGTACGTCCTCGGTGGCCGGTGCGGCGGGAATCACAGCCTCGCTCATTGCGACGAGGTTACTGGTACGGCCCGGTACGGGAGACGCCCGGTGGGCCCTCGGCGGGCCTTGCAACGTAAGTTACCCACGAGTAACTTAACGTAGGGTAATGTCTCGGCCTGAGCTACTCACATGGACGTACGGCCGCTGGAGATCGTGCGACCGCCAATACAGGTAACCAGAACAGGAGGTCGACGAAGACCGATGCCGAATATCGTCGTACTCATCAAGCAGGTGCCCGATACCTGGTCCGAGCGCAAGCTGACCGACGGTGACTTCACCCTCGACCGTGAAGCCGCCGACGCGGTGCTCGACGAGATCAACGAGCGCGCCGTCGAGGAAGCCCTCCTGATCAAGGAGGCTCAGGGTGGCGAGGTCACCGTGCTGGCCGCCGGACCGGACCGGGCCACCGAGGCCATCCGCAAAGCGCTGTCCATGGGCGCCGACAAGGCCATCCACATCAACGATCCGGCCATCCACGGTTCCGACACCGTGCAGACCGCGTGGGTGCTGGCCGGCGCGCTGGGCCAGGTCGAGGGCGTCGAGCTCGTCATCGCCGGTAACGAGGCCACCGACGGACGCTCCGGCGCCGTCCCGGCCATCATCGCCGAATATCTCGGCATTCCGCAGCTCACCCACCTGCGCAAGCTCACCGTCGACGGCGAGAAGATCACCGGCGAGCGGGAGACCGACGACGGCGTCTTCAAGCTGGAGGCCACGCTGCCGGCCATCGTGAGCGTCACCGAGAAGATCAACGAGCCGCGCTTCCCGTCCTTCAAGGGCATCATGGCCGCGAAGAAGAAGGAAGTGCAGACCTTCACCCTGGAAGACCTGGGCATCGACCCGTCGACCGTGGGTGTGGCGAACGCGGGCACCTCGGTCACCGCGTCCACCCCGAAGCCGCCGCGCACCGCGGGCGAGAAGATCACCGACGAGGGCGACGGCGGCACCAAGATCGCCCAGTACCTGGTCGGCCAGAAGATCATCTGAGACCCGCACCCGCAGCAACTTCTAGGAGAAGAGACAAATGGCAGAAGTACTTGTGCTCGTCGAGCACGCCGACGGTGCGGTCAAGAAGGTCAGCACCGAACTGCTGACCGCCGCCGCCGCCTTGGGCGAGCCGGCCGCCGTGGTGACCGGCCCCGCCGGCACCGGCGACAAACTGGCCGACGCGCTGGCCGCGGCCGGTGCCGCCAAGATCTACATCGCCGAATCCGACGATGTGGACGGCTACCTGGTCACGCCGAAGGTCGATGTGCTGGCCGGCCTCGTCGAATCCGCTTCCCCGGCCGCCGTGCTGGTGGCCGCGACCGCGGAGGGCAAAGAGGTCTCCGGTCGGCTCGCCGCCCGCATCGGGTCGGGCCTGCTGGTCGACGTCATCGACGTGAAGTCCGATGGCACGGCCGTGCACAGCATCTTCGGTGGCGCGTTCACCGTCGACGCCAAGGCCACCGGCGATGTCCCGGTCATCTCGGTGCGTCCGGGTTCGATCGAGGCCAAGCCCGCGGCCGGAGCCGGCGAGAAGGTCACCGTCGAGGTCCCCGCGCAGGAAGAGGGCGTCGTCAAGGTCACCAGCCGGGAGCCCGTCGTGGCCGGTGACCGTCCGGAACTCACCGAGGCGAATATCGTCGTCTCCGGTGGCCGCGGTGTCGGCTCGGCCGACAACTTCTCCGTGGTCGAGGCCCTCGCCGATTCGCTAGGCGCGGCCGTCGGTGCCTCCCGTGCCGCGGTCGACTCGGGTTACTACCCGGGCCAGTTCCAGGTGGGTCAGACCGGTAAGACGGTCTCCCCGCAGCTGTACGTCGCCCTGGGTATCTCGGGCGCCATCCAGCACCGGGCCGGTATGCAGACGTCCAAGACCATCATCGCGGTCAACAAGGACGAGGAAGCCCCCATCTTCGAGATCGCCGACTACGGCATCGTGGGCGACCTGTTCAATGTCGCCCCGCAGCTGACCGACGAGGTCAAGAAGCACAAGGGCTGACCGTACGCGGCATGTTCCGCGGGCTGTCGTAGCTGTGCCCC
>JABFXT010000782.1 GCA_013361595.1 Nocardia sp.
CAGGTGGCGGCGCGCTTGGGTAAGGCGCTGGACACGACGGTGCCGGTGCGGGCGCTGTTCGAAGCATCGACGGTGGCCGGCCTGGCCGTGCGGGTGGAGCAGCACGCCGGATCGGGCGGGCGACGGGCGCTGGTGGCGCAGCCGCGTCCCGCGCAGGTGCCGTTGTCGCTGGCGCAGCAGCGGATGTGGTTCCTCAACCGCTTCGATCAGCATTCGGTCGCCTACAACATTCCGCTGGCCATCCGTTTGTCCGGCGCACTGGATATCGACGCGTTGCGGGCGGCGGTCGCGGATCTGGTGGCGCGGCACGAGGTGTTGCGGACGGTGTACCCCGAGACCGAGTCGGGTCCGGTGCAGGTGGTGTTGCCGGTCGGCGACGCCGCCCCGCGACTCGAGGTGCGCTCGGTGGCCGCCGACGAGGTGATCTCGGCGGTATCGGAGCTGGTATCGGCCGGTTTCGACGTGACGACCGAGGTCCCGCTGCGGGTGGCGCTGTTCCGGGTGGACGGCGCCGGGGCGGCGACCGGGTCCGATGGTGATTACGTGCTGGCGATGGTGATCCATCACATCGCCGGGGACGGTTCGTCGGCGGGACCGCTGACCCGGGATCTGATGACCGCCTATATCGCGCGGGCCGCGGACGAGGCGCCCGGTTGGGCTCCGCTGCCCGTCCAGTACGCCGATTTCAGCATCTGGCAGCGCGAACTGCTCGGCGACGAAACCGATCCGGAATCGCTGGCGGCGCAGCAGGTGGGCTACTGGCAGTCCGCGCTGGCGGGTGTGCCGGATCAGCTGGATCTTCCATCCGATCGCCCACGTCCGGCGGTGCAGTCGTTCACCGGTGGCCGGATCGAGATCACGGTGGACGCGGCGACCCACGCCGGGTTGCAGCGGGTCGCGCAGCAGCAGGGCGCGACGCTGTTCATGGTGGTGCACTCGGCGCTCGCGGTACTGCTGTCCCGTCTCTCCGGCACCGACGACATCACCATCGGTACGCCGGTCGCGGGTCGTGGTGAGCAGGTCCTCGACGATCTGATCGGTATGTTCGTGAACACGCTGGTGTTCCGGACGCAGCTGGATCGCGGGGAGTCGTTCGCCGACCTGCTGTCGCGGCAGCGGGAGATCGATATCGCGGCCTTCGCGCACGCGGATGTGCCGTTCGAGCGGTTGGTGGAGGTCCTCAATCCCGCGCGTTCGCAGTCGCGGCACCCGCTGTTCCAGGTGGGCCTGACCTTCCAGAACCTCGCGCAGTCGAGTCTGGAACTGCCCGGGCTCACGGTGTCCGGGGTCGATATCGATACCGAGACCTCCCAGTACGACCTGCACCTGATGCTCGGTGACCACTACGACGCCGCCGGGACCCCGGCCGGTGTGGGCGGGTACCTGACCTACGCGGCCGATATGTTCGATCACGCCACGGTGCAGGGTTTCGCCGACCGGTTCGTGCGGTTGCTCTCCGGTGTGGTCGCGGATCCGTCCGTCCCCGTGGGCGATCTGGAGATCCTGGCCCCGGCCGAGCGGGGCCGGGTGCTGACCGAGTGGAACGCCACCGAACATCCGGTGCCCCCGGGGCTGTTGCTCGACGGTTTCGCCCGGGCGGTGGCCGAGTACCCGGACCGGGTCGCGGTGAGCTCCGGCGGTGTCGAGGTCACCTACGCGGAGCTGGACGCACGGGTCAACCGGTTGGCCCGGTATCTGATCACGCAGGGCGTGGGTCCGGAAACCCTGGTCGGTCTGCTGGTTTCGCGCTCGCTCGATTTCGTCGTCGGTATGTATGCCGTCGTCGCCGCCGGTGGTGCGTATGTACCGCTGGACCCCGCGCATCCGGCCGAACGGATCCGGCACATCCTCGATACCGCGGCTCCGGTGCGGGTGCTGTCCACCACCGGCGATATCGCGACCGTGGGCGCGGGTGCGGCCGGGGAGGTGCCGGTGCTCGCCCTGGACACCCTCGATACCGGCGCCTACGACTCCGCGCCGGTGACCGATGCCGACCGGGTGACGCCGTTGCGGCCGGGCAATGCCGCCTATGTGATCTTCACATCCGGTTCGACCGGTCGCCCGAAGGGCGTCGCGGTTTCGCATGCGGCGGTACGGAACCAGGTCGCGTGGATCGTGGGCCAGTACGGTTTCGATCGCGACGATGTGGTGCTGTTCAAGACGCCCGCGACGTTCGATGTATCGGTGTGGGAGTTGTTCGCGCCGTTGACCGCCGGTGCGCGGATGGTCGTCGCGGAGGCGGACGGCCATCGGGATCCGGCGTATCTGGCGTCGGTGATCGCCGAGCAGCGTGTGACGGCGACATCGTTCGTGCCGTCGATGCTGTCGGTGTTCGCCGAGAGCGTGGTCGGTGACCCGGGAGCGCTTTCGTCGCTGCGGTTGCTGTTCGTGGCCGGTGAAGCGTTCACCGGCGATGTGGTGGCGGCCGTGCGGCGGGTCAGTGACGTGGCGTTGTACAACCTCTACGGCCCGACCGAGTTCACGGTCCACGCCACCCACGCCGCGGCGGCCGGCAATGTGGCGGGCGCGGTGCCGATCGGCGCGCCCGTCTGGAACGCGCGGGCCTATGTGCTGGATGCGCGGTTGCGGCCGGTACCGGCCGTGGTCACCGGTGAGCTGTATCTGTCGGGTGCGCAGGTCGCTCGCGGGTATGCGGGGCGGCCGGA
>JABFXT010000339.1 GCA_013361595.1 Nocardia sp.
GTGACCGGCGCCGTAGGAGGCGCCCATGAGTACAGAGATGTGCGGGACCTTGGAGTTGGATACCGCGTTGATCATCTGGGCACCGTGTTTGATGATGCCCTTCTGCTCGTATTCCTTGCCGACCATATAGCCGGTGGTGTTGTGCAGGAACAGCAGCGCAGTGTTCGTCTTGTTGGCCAGCTGGATGAACTGGGTGGCCTTCTGCGATTCCTCGGAGAACAGCACACCGCGCGCATTGGCGAGGATACCGACCGGATACCCGTGCAATTCCGCCCAGCCGGTGACCAGGCTGGAACCGTAGCGGGGTTTGAATTCGTCGAAATCGGAGCCGTCGACGATCCGGGCGATCACCTCGCGCGGGTCGAACGGGATCTTGAGATCGGGCGGGACGATGCCGAGCAGTTCGTCCGGGTCGTACAGCGGTTCGAGCACCGAGGGACGTGGGGCCGGGCCCTGTTTCTTCCAGTTCAGCCGTTTGACGATACGCCGCCCGATCCGGATGGCGTCCTGTTCGTCGAGCGCGTAGTAATCGGCCAGGCCCGATACCCGGGCGTGCATATCGGCACCACCGAGGGATTCGTCGTCGGATTCCTCGCCGGTGGCCATCTTCACCAGCGGCGGGCCACCCAGGAACACTTTGGAGCGTTCCTTGATCATCACCACGTGATCGGACATCCCGGGAATGTAGGCGCCGCCCGCGGTGGAATTGCCGAAGACCAGCGCGATGGTGGGGATACCGGCCGCCGAGGCCTGGGTGAGATCACGGAACATCCGCCCGCCGGGAACGAAAACCTCTTTCTGCGTGGGCAGATCGGCGCCACCGGATTCCACCAGGGAGATCACCGGCAGGCGGTTCTCCCGGATGATGTCGTTGACCCGCAGCGTTTTCCGCAGTGTCCACGGGTTGGAGGTACCACCACGCACCGTCGGATCGGGGGCGACGATCATGCATTCCACGCCCTCGACCACACCGATACCGGCGACCGTGCTCGCGCCGACCTGGAATTCACTACCCCACGCGGCCAGCGGGCACAGCTCCAGGAACGGGGAGTCCTCGTCGATGAGCAGTTCGATCCGTTCGCGGGCGGTCAATTTGCCGCGTGTGCGGTGCCGGGCCAGTTTTTCCGGGCCGCCACCCGCGATGACCTTCGCGAACTCCGCCTCGACCTCGCCGAGTTTCGCGGTCATCGCCTCGGCCGCCGTGGTGTAGTCGCCGCTCGCGGTGTCGAGGGTGCTGCGCAGTGTCGTCATGCCTGGTATCCCAATCGTTTCGCGGCCAGGCCGGTGAGGATTTCGGTGGTGCCGCCGCCGATACCCAGGATCCGCATATCGCGGTACTGGCGCTCGACCTCGGATTCCCGCATATAACCCAGCCCGCCGAACAGCTGCACCGCCTGGTTGGCCACCCATTCACCCGATTCGACGGCGGTGTTCTTGGCGAAGCAGACCTCGGCGATCAGATCGGTCTCCCCGGCCGCGGCCCGCGCGGCGACATCGCGGGTGTACACCCGGGCGATATCGACCCGGCGCGCCATCTCGGTGACGGTGTTCTGCACGGCCTGGCGGCTGATCAGCGGACGGCCGAAGGTTTCCCGGGAACGGACCCAGTCCAGGGTGAGGTCCAGGCAGCGCTGCGCGCTCGAATACGCCTGTACCGCGAGACCCACCCGCTCGCTGACGAACGCCGACGCGATCTGCAGGAAACCGGAGTTCTCCGGCCCCACCAGATTCGATACCGGGACCCGGACATCGGAATAGGACAGTTCGGCGGTATCGGAGGCCCGCCAGCCCATCTTGTCCAGTTTCCGGCCGACCGTGAAACCGGGTGTGCCCTTCTCGACCACCAGCAATGAGACACCGGATGATCCGGGGCCGCCGGTGCGGACGGCGGTCACCACGAAATCGGCGCGGCAGCCGGAGGTGATGTAGGTCTTGGCGCCGTTGACGATGTAGTGGTCGCCGTCGCGGCGGGCGGTGGTGGTCAGATGCCCGACATCGGAACCGCCGCCGGGTTCGGTGATGGCCAGTGAGCCGATCTTCTCCCCGGCCAGAGTCGGTTTCACCCAGCGTTCGATCTGTTCGGGGTCACCGGCGCCGATGAGATGCGGGACGGCGATACCGCAGGTGAACAGTGAGGCGAACAGACCCCCGGAGACACCCGCGTAGTGCAGTTCCTCGCAGACGATCGCGCCGTCGATTCCGTCGCCGCCGGCCCCGCCCGCAGCCTCGGGGAACTGGATACCCAGCAGTCCCAGCGCACCGGCCTTCTTGTGCAGTTCGCGCGGGATCTCCCCGTCGCGTTCCCAATCGTCGAGGTGGGGCAGGATCTCGCGTTCGGCGAACGCGCGCACGGTGGCACGCAGTTCGCGGCGCTCCGGCGTATTCCAGACAGTGCTCACGGCAGCAACTCCAACGGTATGTCGAGATAACGGGACCGCAGCCATTCGCCGAGTCCCTTCGCCTGCGGATCGAACCGGGCCTGATAGGCCACGCCTTCACCGAGCAGACCGGAGATCAGGAAGTTCAGGGCGCGCAGGTTCGGCAGTACATGCCGGGTGAGCGCCAGCGTCGCGGTCTCGGGCAGCAGTTCACGCACCCGGTCGACAGTGAGGGTGTGGACGAGCCAGCGCCATTGTTCGTCGGTGCGCACCCAGATACCGATATT
>JABFXT010000795.1 GCA_013361595.1 Nocardia sp.
GGTACTTACGGTCACGCCTCCCGATATGACCGTCGGCGCGCATCGCGATCTCCACCGTGTGGGTCCCCGGCGCGTCGGCGTCCGCGCCGGTCGCACCGCTCACCCAGCGCGCACCCGTCAGATCCACATTCGTACCGTTGTCGATGCTCATCCAGGTTCTCCTTCACTGCCGCGAAGATCGCCGTATTTCGTGTCCAGGGTCCCGGCGCAGCGCGCCACAAGCATGTAGCGCGATGCTACGCGCAGCCGCGACAGGGCCGGGTTTACACCCGTCTACAAGAAATTTCGCAACTCGGTACCCCTTAAGTCGCCGAATCTCACACCATATGGGCCGTTCTCGGCCTATGGTGAGCTGTTGGTCGTATGTGCACACCCGGAAAACCACCGCGGACAACAGGAGTCGACCGCGGGTTCAGAAGGAGGTCGTGTGATGCGGTTGAATCTGGACGCCCCGATCCCCACCCTGCTCGCCTGCGGTGCCGATCCCGGCGTGATGACCCCCGAACAAGCTCATTCGGCGATGCAGTTGCACCTGGACTGCACCGTGGACGAGTGCCGGGTGCGCCGGCGGGCCCGAGCCACTCTCGTGGACTCCGGTCGCTGCGTTCTGGACAACCGCGCCCTCCAGTAGCGGCCGGATTCCGGCGCCGGACCGGCCGATCACCGGCTCTACGCAGCTTGCCGAACCGGATTCTCCTCGATCGCGAATTGCGTTTCCGGGCTCGGTGTTCACCGGTGATCCGTTCCGCTCGACACCGACCACGATCCATGCCGGATCGGTGTCGGCCGGTGATCCGGCCCGGCTCGGCGCCGAACGGTGATCCGGCCCGGCTCAGTGCCACCGGTGATCGGTGACCGAAGCGCGAGGACCGAACCGCGGCTTACGGGCCTGCCCGCTGATCTCCAGCAGCCGGACGGTGCGGTAACGATGTGGACGTACCGGTTCGAGGTACTCCACCATCTCGGCGTCGTCGATATCACGCCCGAGCAGGGTCCAGCCGATGATCGACGCCAGATGGAAGTCGCCTACCGACAGCGCGTCGGCGTCACCGAAGGCACGCTGCGCCGTCTCCGCGGCCGTCCACTCCCCGATACCGGGGATGGTCCGGAGCCGGCGGGCGGCCTCGCCCGGATCCAGCGTCGCGGTCCGCTCCAGCGAGTCGGCGACCCGGGCGGCCCGGACGACCGTCTGCCAGCGCTGCGGTCCGACACTGGCCCGGTGGTAGCTCCACGAGGGGATCCGGCTCCAGGTCGCCGCGTCGGGTGGCACCCGCATCCCCTCCGGCGCGGGCCCGGGCGGCGGGCTACCGAACTCGTGCAGCAGGCGGCGCCATGCCGCGTGCGCGGAAACGATGGTCACCTTCTGCTCCAGGATCGCCGGGACCAGCGCTTCCAGCACCCGGCCGGTCCGCAGCATGCGCAGCCCGGGGTGGCGCTGGTGCGCGGCAGCCACCGTGGGATGGACGGCGACGAAATCGTCGACCTTCTCGTCCAGGCACAGCATCCGATCCAACCCGTCGAGGAACTCCGCGGCCCCCGCACCCCAGGCATCCGCGGTGACGGTGACCGGATCGGCCTGGACCAGCCGATAGGTGACCGGCCCGGTCGGCATCCGGGAGGTGTGCCAGTGCGCTCCGTCCGGGGTGATCTGATGACAGGGATCGCCCGGCCCGCGACGCAACGGCGCGAGCGTATGGGCGAGGTGGACCGGGATGTCGGCGGACACCGTCCGGGTCGCCCACGCGTCGTCTCTGGTTCCCGTTGTTCGGACAGGCACAATGTCATTGTGCGCTGCCCGGGGTAACGATGCCCCACCGCACGACGATGAAAAGCGCAGTCCAGCAAATTGACGGCTCTTGCCGCGATTGGAGGTTCCTATGATCACCGAGGGGCTCAATTGGCTACTCGAGCTGTGGGGGTCGGTTTTCGCCGGCAGCTCCGGCTACGAGATTCCGCCCGGAACCCTGCCTTTCGGAAGTTGATCTCGCCCGGGGCACCGCCGGCTCGTCACGGGCGGCCGTAACCACCGGATACCCGCCGCTCGGCATATGAAATCAACTGTCCTCCAAAAGAATCTGGGCAAGGTGCCTACCCCGGCGCCCGGCCAGCTGAGCGGCCTGGGTACGGCAGGAGAATCCGTCGGCGACGACGACCGCGTCCGGCCCCGCCCGGTCGACGGCCGGCAGTATCCCGTTGGCCGCCACGGCCGTCGATATTTCGTAATGCCCTTTCTGCATTCCGAAATTTCCGGCCAGGCCGCAGCAACCTGCGATTTCGGTCACATCAACCCCCATCTGGGCAAATATCCGGCGATCCGCCTCGAATCCCAGCACCGAATAATGGTGGCAGTGCGGCTGCACCACCATCGACCGGCCCGCGCGATTCGGCGGCCGCCAGTCCGGTTGCGCGGTGAGGAACTCGGCGAGCGTGCGAACCGCGGCCGCGACCGGCACCGAACGGGGATCCTCGGGGAGCAGTTCCGGCAGGTCGGCCCGTAGTGCGGCGGTACAGGACGGTTCCAGGCCGACCACCTGTCCGCCGGCCCGGACATGGTCCTCGAGCGCGCCGAGCGTGGCGCGCAACCGCGCCCGGGCACCATCCAGCTGGCCGGTGCTGATCCAGGTCAGCCCGCAGCACACCTGCCGGCGCGGCACGAC
>JABFXT010000812.1 GCA_013361595.1 Nocardia sp.
CGCCACGCACGCCGCCGTCACCGACGGTGTGGCCGGTGCGGTGCCGATCGGCGCGCCCGTCTGGAACGCGCGGGCCTATGTGCTGGATGCGCGGTTGCGGCCGGTACCGGCCGGGGTCACCGGTGAGCTGTATCTGTCGGGTGCGCAGGTCGCTCGCGGGTATGCGGGGCGGCCGGATCTGAGTTCGGATCGTTTCGTGGCCGATCCGTTCGGTAGCGGTGCGCGCATGTATCGCACCGGTGATGTGGTGCGCTGGACCGCCGCCGGTGAACTCGTCTACGTGGGCCGGTCGGACTTCCAGGTGAAGGTGCGTGGTCAGCGCATCGAACTCGGCGAGATCGAGACCGCGTTGACCGAGCACGAATCGGTGGCGCGTGCGGTGGTGACGGCCAAGTCCGATCCGCAGACCGGTGACCGGTTGGTGGGTTATGTGGTTCCCGCCCCGGCGGCGGTCGTCGACACCGAGGCGCTGCGCCGGCACCTGACCGACCGGTTGCCCACCTATATGGTGCCGTCGGCGCTGATGGTGCTCGACGAATTCCCGTTGAACGCCTCGGGCAAGCTCGATCGCCGGGCATTGCCGGAACCGGTGTTCGAGGTGCGGGAGTTCCGGGCGCCGTCGACCCCGATCGAGGAGATCGTGGCCGGAGTGTATGCCGATGTGCTCGGCGTGGAACGGATCGGCGCCGACGACGATTTCTTCACCCTGGGCGGTAACTCGCTGGTCGCGACCCAGGTCGCGGCGCGCCTCGGTGCCGCACTCGACACCACGGTGCCGGTGCGGGCGCTGTTCGAGGCGCCGACCGTGGCCGGCCTGGCCGTGCGGGTCGAACAGCACGCCGGAACCGGTGGCCGCCGGGCCCTCGAGGTCGGGCCGCGGCCGGAGCGGCTCCCGTTGTCGCTGGCCCAGCAGCGGATGTGGCTGATCAACCAGTTCGATCCGAGTTCGGCCGCCTACAACATCCCGCTGGCGATCCGGCTGTCCGGCGATCTCGACACCGCGGCCATGCGGGCGGCGGTCTCGGATGTGCTGGAACGGCACGAATCACTGCGCACCCGGTACCCGGCGGACGCGGACGGTCTCCCGTACCAGGAGATCCTGCCGGTCAGCGAGGTACTGCGCGGCGGGCTGATCACCGCGTCGGCGGACGATCCGCTGGCCCGGATCGGTGAACTGATGTCGGCCGGTTTCGATGTCACCCAGCAGGTTCCGGTGCGGGCGCTGCTGCTCGAGACCGGCCCGGGCGAACATGTGCTCGCGTTCGTCGCGCACCATATCGCCGCCGACGGTGCCTCGATGGCGCCGCTGGCCCGGGATCTGGTGACGGCCTATCTCGCCCGCGCGGGCGGTGACGCGCCGGGCTGGTCGCCGTTGCCGGTGCAGTACGCGGACTTCGCGCTGTGGCAGCGGACGGTGGTGGGCGACGAAACCGACACGACTTCGGTCGCCGCCGGTCAGCTGGCCTACTGGCAGAAGCAGCTGGACGGTGTCGCCGGGGATGTCGAACTCCCGCTGGACCGGCCGCGGCCGCCGCTGCCGTCCATGCGCGGTGGGCTGACGAGTTTCGCGGTGGACGCCGAGGTGCACCGATTGCTGGACGAGTCCGCGCGAGCCCGTGGCGTGACCTTGTTCATGGTGATGCACGCGGCGGTGGCGGTGCTGCTGTCCCGGCTCACCAACACCGGTGACATCGTGGTCGGCACCCCGATCGCCGGCCGTGGTGAGCAGGAACTCGACGATCTGGTCGGCATGTTCGTCAATACCCTGGCGCTGCGCACCCGGGTGGAACCGACCATGACCTTCGCCGATCTGCTCGACCAGGCCCGCGAAACGGATCTGTCGGCCTTCGCCAATGCCGATATCCCGTTCGAGCGGGTGGTGGAATCGGTGCTGCCGGGCCGGACCGGCGGACACAACCCGCTCCTGAGCGTGGTGCTGGCCTTCCAGAACACCGAACAGCCCACCCTGGATCTGCCCGGGCTCACCGTGCAGGCGCTGGGTGAACAGGCGCTGGCCGCCAAGGTCGATCTGCAGATCGGTATCGATCCGCAGCGGGATTCCGACGGTGGATTCGGAGAGCTGTTCTCGGTGTTCGGCTACGCCACCGATCTGTTCGACGAGTCGACCGTGCAGTCCTTCGGCCGCCGCTTCGAACGGATCCTGGCTGCGGTGGCCGCCGACCCGCATATCCGGGTGGGCGATATCGATATCCTCGATACCGCCGAACGCGAACGGATGGCCGCTCCCGCGCAGCAGGTGGCGCCCGTCGCCAGCACCGGTACCGCGCTGCCGCAGACGCTGCGCGCCTCGGTGGAGGACGATCCGGAGGCACCCGCGGTGGTGTGGGGTGAGAACGAGATCACCTATCAGGAACTCGACGCGCGTTCGTCGCGGCTGGCCCGGGTCCTGATCGCGGGCGGTCACGGACCGGGGACCGGTGTGGTCACGCGGCTCGATCGCGGGGTCGACGCGGCGGTCGCCGTCTGGGCCGTGCTCAAGTCGGGTGCGGCGCTGGTACCCGCCGACGCGGTGGATGCCGCCGTGGCCGCGGGTCTGTCGGTGTCGGCCGGTATCGCGGCGGGTTCGGCACCGGATGCGCCGCAGGTCACCTGGCTGGTCCTCGACGATCCGGCTACCGTGGCCGAGATC
>JABFXT010000585.1 GCA_013361595.1 Nocardia sp.
CGGACAGTGCGGCGGGCTGACCCGCGCACTCCGGCATCCCGGCACTTCTACCGCGAGCCCGGCTCGGGCCTCATATCGGCGGATCTCCCGGTCGCGGCGGGGTCGCGCCCGGCTCGGCTCGTAGCGCGGCCGAAATGAGGCGGGCGTAGCGGCGCCACACGGCGGGATCTCGGATATCGAGTTCGATCAGAGCCCGCGCCGCACCGGATACCAGAACCTGGACATCCATTCCGGAAGTGTCCGCGCGCAGGCTGCCCTGGGCCCGGCCCAGGGCCAGAATCCGTTCCAATTGCTGTTCGAGGTGTTCGTCGCCGAGCCCTTCGACGCCGCTGAGGACCTCGATCATCAGCCGATCCTCGGCCAGCCGGGCGGTGACCTGTTCCAGCAGTGCCTCCAGCGCGTGATAGGCGTCGGCCCGGGCTGCCTCGACAGCGATATCGACGAGCTGATGGAACCAGTCGATATGTATACGGGCCAGCGCCTGCACCAGATCGGACTTGGTCGGGTAGCTGCGGTAGACCGTGGCCTTGCCGACGCCCGCGCGTGCCGCGACCTGTGGGATGGTCGCTCCGATACCGTGCTCGGTGAACACCTCGATCGCCGCGGCGAGGACTCTCTCGTGGTTCTGCCGGGCATCGGCCCGCCGCCCCTGCCAGCTCGCGGGGTCGGTACGGGTCGTATCCGGCTTCGATGCCGCCATGCCGGTCATGCTGCCGTATCCACGATCTCCGTGAAGGACCAGTCGGTCTGCGATCCACATCTCATTCCGGGCTCCAGGTGAGTTGCTCCACATCTGCCTTCCTGAAGTGGACCCTCCAGTCCACTTGCTCCTATCCTCGAGCATAACCGGACCACTGGGTCCACTAAAGCTTTGGAGGGCAATCACATGGCGTGGCAGTTGTTCCGGCTCGGCCGATGGTCGTTCGCCCACCGCAAGGCGGTGGCGGCGATCTGGGTGGTGCTGCTGACCCTGCTGGCGGTGGGAGCGGCCACGCTGTCGGGAAAGACGAGTGACAAGTTCGAGTTGTCCGGGATCGAATCCACCCAGGCGTTCGACCTGATCGAGGAACGCAGCCCCCAGGCCGCCCCCGACGGCGCCACGGCACGGGTCGTGTTCGAGGCCCCGGCGGGCCGCTCGCTCACCGAGCCCTCCTACAACTCCGCGGTCGCCGCCGCCCTGCGGGAACTCTCGACCGAGAATGTGCAGTCGGTGAGCGACCCGTTCACCGGGGGCACGGTCTCCGACGACGGCCGGGTCGGCTATGCCTCGGTGACCTACAGCAAAACAGCCACCGAACTGGCCGGATCGGACCGCTCCGCGCTCGAGAACGCCGCGCACACCGCCGAAGCAGCGGGCTTGCACGTCGCCGTCGGCGGCGACGCCATGAGCGAGGTGGAGATGCCGCTCGCCGAGGTGATCGGCATCGCCGTCGCGGTGGTGGTCCTGGCCATCACCTTCGGATCGCTGGTGGCCGCGGGAATGCCGCTACTGACCGCCCTCATCGGCGTCGGCATCGGGATGCTCGCCATCACCACTCTCACCGGGTTCGTCGAGCTCAGCTCGGTGACGCCCGCCCTCGGCACCATGCTCGGTCTGGCGGTCGGAATCGACTACGCGCTGTTCATCATGTCGCGATACCAGAGCGAGGTGCGGGCGGGCCGTTCACTGGAGGAAGCCGCCGGTCGCGCGGTCGGCACGGCCGGGTCCGCCGTGGTCTTCGCCGGTCTGACCGTCATCATCGCCCTGGTCGGGCTGGCCGTGTGCAATATCGGATTCCTCACCCAGATGGGTCTCGGCGGCGCGTTCACCGTCGCGATCGCGGTTCTCATCTCGCTCACCCTGCTCCCGGCGATCCTCGGCTTCGCCGGCGACAAGGTGATGAAGGGTAAACCGCGCTACCTCGCGAAGCAGACCGACGGCTCGGAGTTCCGCACACACGGCCGCCGCTGGGTGGAGGGCATCTCCCGGCGTAAGTGGAGCGCCCTGGTGGCCGGTATCGCCGTCGCCGCGGTCGCCGCCCTTCCGATGGCTTCCATGCAACTCGCGCTGCCCGACGATTCCAGCAAATCCGCCGGCAGCGACGCCCGCACCGCCTACGATCTCATCTCCGACAATTTCGGCCCCGGCGCGAACGGCCCACTCGTGGTCGTCGTCGACACCGCGAACGCCGCCGACCCGGCCGGTGCCGTACAGACGGCCACCGACCACCTGCAGACTCTGGCCGCACGGGCAGGCTCGGATATCGCCACCGTCGTTCCGGCGGTGACCGGTCCGGCCCCGCAGGCGCAGCAGGCCTTCGCCCAGCAACTCGACACGGTCCGGTTCGCCACTCTCACGGTGATCCCCGCCTCGGGCCCGTCGGATCAGGCCACCAAGGATCTTGTCGCCGAGATCCGCACCGCTGTCGCCGATCTGCCCGCCGAAACCGGTGCCCGTGCACTGGTCACCGGCCAGACCGCCGTCGGAGTGGATATCGCCGACAAACTGTCCGAAGTGTTCCCGGTCTACCTCGCCGTGGTGGTGGGCCTGGCGATCTTCCTGCTGATCGCGGTGTTCCGCTCCGTCTGGGTGCCGATCAAGGCGGCGCTGGGATTCCTGCTCTCGGTCGGCGTCTCACTCGGTGCCACCGTCGCGGTGTTCCAGTGGGGCTGGCTGAACCAGCTCGTCGGCGTGGATACGACCGGCCCGGTGCTGTTCATCCTGCCGATCCTGTTGACCGGCATCCTGTTCGGTCTCGCCATGGACTACGAGGTGTTCCTCGTCAGCCGGATGCGTGAGGCCTATGTCCACGGCACTCCGGCGCGCCGGGCGGTGATCGACGGTTTCGCCCACAGCGCCCGCGTGGTGGTCGCCGCCGCGATCATCATGATCGGTGTCTTCGCCGGATTCGCGCTCACCGACGATGTCATCCTCAAGACCATCGGTTTCGCGCTCGCCATCGGTGTGCTGGCCGACGCCTTCCTGGTCCGCATGCTCATCGTGCCCGCCTTCATGCTGATCGTGGGCGAGCGGATCTGGTGGATGCCCACCTGGCTCGCTCCGCTGGTCTCCGCCCTCGATATCGAGGGCGAGAAGCTCAGCGAGCGACTGGATCATCCGGATCGGCACACCGGCGAAGACCGCGTCCTGGCCACCCGGTGACCCGTTGGGGCGGCGGGACACCACCCGCTGCCCCGGCTTCGCCGATCTCCCAAAGGTCCCGGTGCCGCGGAACTCCGAACCACGGAGAGGCGGACACCGGGTGCCGCCGTACGTGGTCGTAACCGGTGTCGGTGGGGCTCGGTAACGTCTGGTGCCGTGGAAGCTGGGGAACACATTCAGGAGCTCGCGGACCGTATCGTGACGCTGCGCGATGCCTACTATCGAGGCTCGCCGCTGGTCGCGGACGCCGAGTACGACATGATCGAGGACGAGCTGCGCGCCCTGATCCGGGACCGTCCCGACCTCGCGCCCGATCCGAATCCGCTGGATCAGGTCGGCGCGCCCGCGGTATTGCACGCTCCGATCCGGCATTCGCGTCCCATGCTGTCGCTGGAGAAGGCGACCACACCCGAACAGGTCGCGGCGTTCTTCGACCGCTTCCCCGGCCAGCCGGTGGTGGTGATGCCCAAGCTCGACGGGCTCTCCCTGGCACTGGTTTTCGAGGACGGGCGACTTGTTCGCGCCGTGACCCGCGGTGACGGCACCACGGGTGACGATGTCACCGTACTGGTGCGCGCGCTGGTCGACGGCGTACCCGAGCGGATCGACCTCCCGGATCGGGTGGAGGTACGCGGCGAGGCGGTGATGCTGCGGTCCACTTTCCTGACGTACAACACCGCGCATCCGGACAAACCGTTGATCAACCCACGCAACGCCGCCGCGGGCACCCTACGGGCGAAAGATCCCGCCACCGTCGCCGAGCGACGCCTGCGGTTCTTCGGCTTCGACCTGGACGCCGCCGCCGGGGGCGCTGCCGTCGATCTCGAGGAAGGCCTGCGGGCACTGGGGATCGCGGGGGCACAGATGCGGCTCTGCGCCGGCGCCGAACAGGCACAGGCCGCGATCACCGCGATCGAGCAGGGCCGCGGCGACCTGGACTACGATATCGACGGCGCCGTACTGCGGCTGGCCGACCGGGATGCCTACGCCGCCGCCGGGACCCGGTCGAACTCCCCACGTGGCGCATTGGCATTCAAATTTGCCGCCGAAGAGAAGACCACGCTCCTCAACGATGTGGTCTGGGATGTGGGAAAAACCGGGAAGATCGTCCCGGTGGCCTGGTTGGAACCGGTATTCGTGGGCGGCACGACGGTCACCAAGGCGACGCTGGCCAACCAGCAGGTGATCCGCGCACGCGATATCAAGATCGGCGATACCGTGCTGGTGCGGCGCGCCGGTGATGTGATCCCGTTCGTGGCGGGCGTACTCGACGCGTCCGAACGCACGGGCGCGGAGCGCGAGATCGTACCGCCCACCACCTGCCCCTCCTGCGCACAGCCGGTGACCGAGCAGGGCAACAGCCGGGAACTGTTCTGCACCAATGTCGCCTGCCCCGCCCAGACGGTGCGCAGGCTGATCCACTGGGCGTCGCGCGCGGGCGCCGATATCGACGCCGTCGGACAGGTATGGATCGAACGCCTGGCGGAGGCGGGCATCCTGGAACGCCCCTCGGACTTCTACACCCTGACCCAGCAGCGACTGCTCGAATTCGACCGCATGGGTGAGGTCTCGGCCGCACGCATGATCGATTCGATCGACACCAGCCGCGGGGTCGGCCTGCGCCGCGCGCTGATCGGCCTGGCGATCCCGATGGCCTCCGACGGCACCGCCGCCCGGCTGGCCCGGGCGGGATTCCGGTCGCTGGAAGAGGTCGCCGACGCGGGCGTGGAACGACTCGTCGCGGTCGAGGACATCGGCCCGAAGGTCGCCGCCTCCCTGGTGGAGCATCTCACCCGGTTGCGCCCGGAACTGCGCCGGCTCAGAGAGGCGGGCGTCAGTCTGGATGTACGCGCGGAGGACCTCGCCCCGGTCGTCGCGGCCGGCGCCCCGCTGGAAGGCAAAACGGTGGTGATCACCGGCGCCATCAGCGATCCGCGCTCCGGCGAGAAGGTCGCCCGCCCGACCTTCCAACGCCTGTGCGAGAAAGCGGGCGCGACGGCGGCGTCGTCGGTCTCGGCGAATACCGACCTGCTGATCACCGGGGCGGGCGTCGGCGACAGCAAGCTCGCCAAGGCCGAGAAGCTCGGCGTCGAGATCGTCGATCAGGGCGATATCTGGAATCTGCTGATCGCCGCAAAGGTGGTCTAGGGCCCGCCGGAGCAGCTGTTCCCGGTGCTCGCCGCGGCGCCGGGTCAGCCGCCCGACAGTGAGCTGAGGATCGGGACGAAACCCCAGTTCAAAACGAGTCGAGCGTCGGCCGTCGCGGCGGCCAGATCGTCCGGTGAACTGTTCAGCACCACGCCGATCAACCGCTGCCCACCACGGGCGGCCTCGAACAGCAGGCAGGTCCCGGCCGCATCCGTGGATCCGGTCTTGATCCCGGTGGTACCCGCGTACTCCCGGAGGAGTCCGTTGGTGGTCTCCCAGACGTGGTCCCGGTTTGCGGGCCCGGCGGGCTGGTGGTAGATATGCGATCCGACGATTTCCCGGAAAACCGGGTTGTTCATCGCGTGCCGGCCGAGCCGCACCAGTTCCGCGGGTGTGGAGTAGGTCGAGAAATCGTCGGGAGCGGGCAGACCGCTGGGATCGCTGAAATAGGTGTTCGGCATCCCGAGCCGCTGCGCGGTGGCGTTCATCCGGCCGAGGAACGCCTCCTGTCCGGGTCCGTAGGCCTCGGCGAGCGCGTAGGCGGCATCGCAACCGGACGGGAGCATCATCGCGTACAGCAGTTGACGTGCGGTGAGGACCTCGCCGGGAGCGAGGCCGGCGGTACTTCCACCGTAGGCGGCGGCATAGTCGACAGCACTGCGCGACACCGTGATCGGGCGGTCGAGATCGCCCGATTCGAGCACCACCACAGCCGTCATGACCTTGGTGATGCTGGCGATCGGGACGCGGGTATCCGGTTGCCGGGACCACAGGATCATCCCGGTATTCGCCTCCGCCAGTGCGGCGGCCGGTGCCCGCACACCGTCCGGTTGCAGGCTGAGCGGGAACGGGAGTTGCGTGTGCGAGACGTCCGGGACCGGGGCGGCCACGGCGGGGGGAGCGAATACGACGAGTATTCCGGCGGCGGCCGCCAGCAGGACACGGACAGGGGTTCGCATCGCCATATTCTGTCGGCCGACCTCGGCGAACAGTGGGATTTACGCAGTCGGCGTCGACGAGTCGTGAGGCGGCCCGGGCGCCGGTTTCGGCCGGGACCGGTGGTTCCCGGACACTCGACGGGGTATTGCACATACCATCCGGTAGCGCGTAGTTCCTGCTCGACGAGAAGAGACCACCGCACACCGAGGAGCCCCGACCCATGGCCACTCTCCATTTCACGGCGACAACGACTGCGACACCCGAGCAGTTCGTCGCGGCGCTCACCGATTTCGGCCCCGACCGCGAGCAATTGTTCGGGAACAGCACGGACGAATATCTCGAGGTACACAGCCGGGGCCCCAGCGAAGCCGACGTTACCGAGGGGTCGCGCGGAATCTGGGAACGCCTGCACTACGACTGGTCCGATCCCGGGCGGGTCGTGATGACGACCACCGATTCCAATCTGTGGGGTGGCCGCTCGGGTCATACCTACCGGTTCACCGCCCGACCCGACGGACGGACCGATGTGGATGTCGTCGTGGTCCGCGAGGGCAAGAACCTCAAGGGCCGGGCGCTGGGAGCCGTTGTGGGGACCGTCGGCCGCGGTGTCCTGAGCAGCGCGTTCCGCAAGACGGTGGCGGCCGTCGAGGCTCGGAACAGCGGAGCGGATCAGAGCTGAAGCCACCCGCGGCCCGACCGGCGCACGGCGATTCGAGCGAGGCCCCGGCCGGATCGAGAAGTCCGGAAACGGCGTGCACGCAGGCGAGAAAGCCTATTATGAGTGCAGAGTGACGACATCCACCATCAGTTGTGTGTCGGAGGAGTTGGCCATGAGCCATCGAGTCGCGCACCAGAATCAACGCCCACAGACACCGCATCCGGCACCCGCGGGCGAACGAACCGATGAGCCGCCGCCCGGGGAGCGTCCTGAGCTCGCGGACGACCTGCGAACGCGAAGCGCCACGGTGGACCGCGGCACCGCACTGCTCGCCGCCGCGACGTGTCTGCTCTTCGTCGTCTGTGTCAGCGTTATCTCGCATTCGGCGGCCGCGGCCATGATCGCCACCGCGTGCATGGTGGCCGGTATCGCGGCTGTTCTCGCCATCCTGCGGCCCCAGTGCTGAACCACCGGTCACACGCGCGCCGGTCCGGATAACCGGTTCACCGGGCCCGGCGCCGATCGCGCGCGGGTGGTACACAGTCGTGCCACACACCCCGGGGACATCGCGGCCGGGGCGCCCGTGTCCCGGAATGATCGGCCGGGCTTCAGACTGATCGGTAATGAAACTCCCCGAACTCCCCGACCTGCCGATCCGCGGCGCACTCGATCGGGTCGTCGCGACGTTGACCGAACACCGGGCGGCCGTGCTGGTCGCGCCACCGGGCACCGGGAAGACCACCCTGGTGCCACTGGTCCTGGCGGCGTCGGTCACCGGGCGGGTGCTGGTGGCCGAGCCCCGGCGGCTGGCGGCACGAGCGGCGGCCGGGCGAATGGCGGCGCTGCTGGGAGAACCGGTGGGCGAAACCGTCGGCTACTCCGTCCGCGGCGATCGCCGAGTCGGGCGGCGGACCCGGATCGAGGTCGTGACCTCCGGTCTGCTGGTGCGGCGGTTGCAGGACGACCCCGAACTGGCCGGGGCCGATGTGGTGATGCTCGACGAGTGTCACGAGCGACATCTCGACGCGGACCTGCTGTTGACATTGCTGCTGGACGCCCGCGCCGGATTACGACCCGATCTGCGGGTGCTCGCCACCTCGGCGACCGTGGCGGCCGACCGCCTCGCGACGCTCCTCGGTGGGGATCACGCGGCCCCGGTGGTGCAGGTCCGGGGTCGCACCTTTCCGGTGGATACCACATACGTCGCGGCGCTGCCGCGGGAGCGGGCCGAAGCGCAGGTCGCTCGCGCCACCCGGGCCGCGCTCGCCGGATCCGACGGCGATGTCCTGGTGTTCCTGCCCGGGGCCGCGGAGATCCGGCGGACGACGGCGCTGCTGGGCGGCCTGGACAGGGTGGATATCGTGCCGCTGCACGGCAGGCTCTCGGCGGCCGCACAGGACAGCGCGTTGCGGCCGGGCACGCGGCGCCGCGTGGTGTTGTCCACGGCGGTGGCGGAATCGAGCCTGACCGTGCCGGGGGTGCGGGCAGTGGTGGATTCCGGATCGGCCCGGGTGCCCCGGATCGATCGGGCGCGGGGCCTGTCCGGTCTCGCCACCGTCCGGGTGTCGGCGGCAGTGGCCGAGCAGCGGGCCGGCCGAGCGGGGCGTGAGGGTCCGGGGCGGGTGTGGCGATGCTGGCCCGAATACGAGCACGCCACGCTGCCCGCCTATCCCGAGCCGGAGATCCGGACAGCGGACCTGACACGGCTGGCCTTGGAACTCGCGTGCTGGGGCACAGCCGATGGGCACGGTCTCGTCTGGTGGGACGACCCACCGTCCGGTGGACTGGCCGCCGGCCGGGAAGTACTACGCGTACTCGGGGCGGTGGACGGAGACGGCGCGGTCACCGAGCGCGGGCGGCGCATGGCCCGTATCGGGCTGCATCCGCGGCTGGCACGCGCACTGCTCGACGGGGCCGCTGTGGTCGGCCCGCGGGCGGCCGCGGAAGTCGTCGCCGCCCTCGACGACGACACCCACATCTCGGGCGTAGATCTGACCGCCGGACTGCGAATACTGCGGCGTGAGCGGCCACCGCGCTGGGCGCGGGAGGTCGAGCGGCTGGCGCGGCTGGTCGAGGGGCCGGACGGGGTCGACGATCCGGCGTTCGTGGTCGCGCTGGCCCATCCGGAACGGCTGGCGCGACGACGCGGTCCCGGTTCGACCAGCTATCTCCTGGCGGGCGGTACCGCCGTGACGGTGTCGCCCGGCGCCGGAACAGGTGATGCGGAGTGGCTGGCGGTCGGCGTGGCCACGCGCGAT
>JABFXT010000714.1 GCA_013361595.1 Nocardia sp.
CTGGCCGCGCTGCGCGGTCATACCGTGATCGTCGTCGACGACGGTTCCGACGACGAGGTGCGGATCGCCGACGAGCACGCCGGCCGCTGCCGGGTGAAGGTACTGCGCCACGAACGGAGTCGCGGCCCGGCCGCGGCCCGCAACACCGGACTCCGGGCCGCGACAACCCAGTTCGTCGCCTTCCTCGATTCCGATGTGGTGCCGCGCAGTGGCTGGCTCGAAGTGATGCTCGGCCACTTCAGCGACCCCCAGGTCGCGCTGGTGGCGCCGCGGATCGTGGCGCTGGATCCGGAGTCCAATACGCTGGCGCGCTACGAGCACACCCGCTCCTCGCTGGACCTGGGCCGGCGCGAATCGGCGGTGCAATCGCGCGGGGTCGTCTCGTATGTGCCCAGCGCGGCGCTGCTGGTACGCCGCTCGGTGCTGGAGGCCGAGGGCGGATTCGACGAGACGATGCAGGTCGCCGAGGATGTGGACCTGTGCTGGCGACTCGAACGTTCGGGCTGGCGGGCCCGTTACGAACCGGCCGCCCATGTGGCCCACGATCATCGGGTCTCGTTCCGGGACTGGTTCCGGCGCAAATTGTTCTACGGCACCGGGGCCGCCCCGCTCAGCGACCGGCACGCGGGGATGGTGTCGCCGTTGCAGGTCCCGAAATGGACTGTGGCCGCGGTACTGCTGCTGGCGACCCGCACCCGCTGGGGTGCGCTGGGTGCGGGGCTCACCCTGCTGCTGCCGCTGCGCCGGCTGCGGCGCGCGTTCGCCGGGGTGGACAATCCGACCGGAGTCGCGGCGATCTATGTGGCGCGCGGATTCTTCGCCGGGCTGTGGCGTATCGCCTCGGCCATGTGCCGCCACTACTGGCCGATAACGCTGGCCGCCATGCTGTTCTCCCGCCGGATCCGCCAGATTGCCCTGTCGCTGGCGGTCGCCGAGGGCGCGGTCGACTGGTACACCCACCGGGAACCGGGCGGGCTGGATCCGTTGCGTTATATCGCCTTCCGGCGGGTCGACGATATCGGCTACGGCACCGGTCTGTGGCTGGGCGCATTCCGGGCCGGGAGCGTCGGGGCCTTGAAGCCGACCGCCCCGCCCCAGTAGCCCGAGCCGGTAACCCATGGTGGACACGCTGATCATCGGTGCCGGGACGGCCGGATGCGTCCTGGCGGCCCGGCTCAGCGAAAATCCGGACCATACCGTGCAGGTCGTCGAGGCCGGCGACCACTGGGCTCGCAGCGACGACTTTCCGCCGGAACTGGCCGACAGCGCCGATCTGCCGCTCGGGGAAGAAGCGTCCTGGCTGTGGCGATACTCCGTGGCGCTCACCCCGGACCGGCCTGCCACCATCGTGCGGGGCCGCGGAATCGGCGGTTCCGGATCGGTGAACGGCTCCTATTTCATCCGCGCCACGGCCCGGGACTTCGCGGCGTGGAGCCGGGAGACCGGGAGCCCGTCCTGGGATTTCGAGTCGGCGCTGCCGTATTTCCGCGCCCTGGAACACGATCACGACTTCGGGGACCACCCCGGCCACGGCCGGTCCGGGCCGGTCCCGGTCCGCCGGGCCGCGCGCCCGACTCCGCTGGTACAGGAATTCGGCGCGGCCTGCCTGGATCTCGGGTTCGACGAGGTGGTCGACTGGAACGCGCTGCCTGGTGGCCCCGAATCCGGCGTGGGCCCGGTGCCGTGCACGGTCGGACCACCCGACGCGTCCGGTCGGCGGCACCGCGTAGGTCCCGCGCATTCCTATCTGCTGCCCGCCCTGGCCCGTCCCAACCTGACCGTGCGGGGGAAGACCCTGGTGACCCGGCTTCTTTTCCAGGGCACCCGGGTGGTGGGCGCCGATTGCCGCGTCGACGGGAGGCCGGAGACGATCCGGGCCGACCGGGTGGTGCTGTGCGCGGGCGCGATCGAATCGGCGGCGCTGCTACTGCGTTCCGGTATCGGGCCGGCCGAGCAGTCCGCGGCATCGGGCATTCCGGTGGTCGCCGATCTGCCGGTCGGGCGCTGGTTCACCGACCATCCGGAGATCGGGATCGACTATCGGCACCCCGCACCCGAGGGGCGTTCCGTTCCGCTGGAATATGTCGTGGAGGTCGACGATATCGAGATCCGGCCCTATACGGTCGCGTTCACACCGGGCAGCTATCGCCTGGGTGTGACACTGATGCGCCCCACCGGCGCGGGCCGTATCCGGCTGACCACGGCCGATCCGCAGACCGCCCCGAGGATCGACCACGGGTATCTCGAAACCGCGGGCGACCGCGCCCGGTTGCACGGTGCGGTGGAGCTGGCCGGGGAGATCCTCGAATCGATGGCGGCCGAACCGCTCGGCGGTACGGGCCCGGTCTCGGACGATTGGTTGCGGGATCGGCTCGGTACCTCGCAACACCTGGCGGGCACCTGCCGGATGGGGCGGGCCGGTGATCCGCGGGCGGTGGTCGACGAGCGGTTCCGGGTGCACACGGTGCCGGGGCTGTCGGTCGTCGATCTCTCGGTGGTTCCGGTTCCGCTGAGCCGGGGTCCGCAGGCGACGGTCGTGCTGCTGGCCGAACGGGCCGCCGCGAAACTGCGCTGAATCCGGGTGCCCGGAGCCTGCGGCGTCCGGTGCCGTTGGGCCGGAGGAGTATTCGATACATGGAGCAATCTA
>JABFXT010000182.1 GCA_013361595.1 Nocardia sp.
GGTGTTCGCAACTAGCTCGAGGCATGCTTACCGGTGTGCCATCCGCTGATCCGACGAACTCGCTGTGGGTCCGGGCCGGTGAACCCCGGCCCGGACCGCGGCCCGGCCTGAGCCTCGACGACATCGCCGCCGTCTGTGTCCGGCTGGCCGACGCGGAAGGTATCGGGGCCCTGTCGATGCGCCGGGTCGCCGAGGAACTGGGTACGGGCGCGGCCTCCCTCTATCGCTACGTCTCCGGCAAGGACGATCTGGTGTCGCTGATGTACGACCGAGTGGCCGCGGAATACGAATTCGACAGGGTCACCGGGGATCTGCGCGCCGACACCCTGGCGGTCGCCGAACAGGCCCGCGCCATGTACCGCCGCCACCCCTGGATGACCGGGGTGAATCCCGCCGATCTCGGCCCGAACGGCGTGCGCTACCTGGACCATATGGCCGCGGTGCTGGCCCCCGCGCGACTGGATCCGGCCGCGACCATGACCGGTATCGCCATGCTCTCCGGCTGGGTGACCGTCTTCTCCGCGCAGGAGGCCTCGGGGCAGGTCGTCCCGGCGGGCGGCGCCGAGCGGATCGCCGCGGTGTTGCGGCTGGGCGACTACCCCCACCTGGCCGAACTCTTCGCGCGCTCGGACGGGCCCGATCGAGTCGCGGTGGACGCCGACGCCGTGTTCCGGGCGGGGCTGGAGGCGCTGCTGTTCGGTATCGCCGGGAGTGCCGGAATTGAGTAGCGCGCGTACCAGGCATCATTATTCCGGGCGATCGGTCGCCGAGCGCCGGGCCGAGCGGCGCACCCTGTTCCTCGACGCGGGTCTGACGGTTTTCGCCGAACGGTCCTACGCCGGCAGTTCCATCGCGCAGGTATGCGCCGCGGCGGGGCTGTCGCGGCGACAGTTCTACGAGCAGTACTCCGGCCGGGAAGAGCTGCTGGTCGATGTGTACGACGAGGTGCAGCGGCGGGCGCGGGCGGCGTTCGTCGAGGGTCTCGCGGGCGCGGGCAGCGGCGATCCCCGAGTGCTGATAGAGGCCGGGATGCGCGCCTACGTCGGGGCGGTCACCTCGGATATCCGCTGCTTACAGGTCGCTTTCGTGGAGATCGTGGGGGTGAGCGCGGAAGTCGAGCGGCATCGCGCCCAGGTGCGCGAAGGATGGGGCCAGGTGGTCGCGGCCACCGCCGCCGCGGTCCCCGGGGTGCGCACGCCGCCGGGCGGCTGGGATATGGCGATGTCGGCCTTCATCGGGGCGGTCAACGGTGCCGTGCACCATTGGAGCGGTCGGCAGCCGCGGCCGCCGGTCGAGGATCTGCTCGGCGTGCTCTCGGCACTGCTGCTCGCGCTGGTACTACCCGCGGCCCCCATCGATTGATTGCGACCTCCGTCACCGTCGTGTCATACTCTGCGCCAAGTTTGAGACGCTGACGTCTCAAGTTGGCCGTGAGGATGTGGGTCGATGAAGACCGAGCCCAGCCGGATACTCCGGATCTGCGCGCTGTTGCTCAGCGCTGTCGCCGTGGCGGGGGTACTGCACACCGGGACAGCCGGTTCCGTGCGCGCCGAACCGGCACCGCCACCGATCGAACCCGCCCGGGTGCTCCCGCTGCCCCCGGAACTGGACCCGGCCTTCTACCGGCCGCCCGCCGAGGTGGTCGCCGCCCGGAAACCCGGCGAGATCATCGCGGCCCGGCAGGTGAACGTCGCGAACTTCGGGCTGAGTCCGCTGTCCGTCGACGCCTGGCAGGTCTCCTACCGCTCGAACAACAGCCGCGACGAGGCGATCCCGGCGGTCGCGACCCTGCTCGAACCCCGCGATACCGCACGGGCACCGCGCCCACTGCTCTCGGTGCAGATCGCCGAGGACTCCACCGCCGGTTACTGCACGCCCTCCTACGCACTCCAGCACCTGTCGGTCGCGCCGGCCGTGGGCCAGATCGTCGCCCCGGCGGAATTCCTGTTCGCCCAGGCTGCCCTGCAACAGGGCTGGGCGGTGGTGATCCCCGACCACCAGGGACCGAATTCCGCGTACGCCGCGGGCCCGCTCGCCGGGCGCATCACGCTCGACGGTATCCGGGCCGCGACCTCCTTCTCCGCCCTCGAAGTCGGCCCGGCCGCGCCGGTCGGTATGTACGGCTATTCCGGTGGATCCATCGCCACCGGGCACGCGGCGGAGCTGCACCGCGCGTACGCGCCGGAACTGAACATCGTCGCCACCGCGATGGGCGGGGTCGGCGCCGACCTGGGTGCGGCGCTGGAGATGTCGAACAATCAGGCGACCACCGGGCTGGTGTTCGCCGCCGTGCTGGGACTGGCCCGCGAGTACCCGGATTTCGCGGCGTTCCTGGAACGGAATCTCGATCCGCTCGGTAGCGCACTGACCGCGCTGAAAGCCCCGCTCTGTGTGCAGTACCAGTCGGCGCTGCTGCCGTTCCTGAACCTGAAGGCCATGATGCGAACCCAGGGCGACCCGATGCGTGATCCCGTGGTCGCGGCCGTGCTCGACGAGACCAGGATGGGACAGTCGGTTCCCGATATGCCGCTCTACCTCTGGCATTCGGCGTGGGACGAGATCCTGCCGTTGCACGCGACGAACACCCTGGTGGACACCTACTGCCGGGATCCGCGGGCCAGTGTCCACTACACCCGGGATCATGCCA
>JABFXT010000407.1 GCA_013361595.1 Nocardia sp.
GGTGAACCTGTTCCGGCACAACTTCACTCAGGTAGAACCGAACGAAATGATCACCGTTCCCGGCGGTCCGGGGACCCGGACTCAGCGGTATCGGGGATGATTTTGCCCGGACCGCCAGGGGGCGGACAAGCTTCTAGCAAATATCTAGCATGTGATGAACATCACAAAAATGTTTATTGCGTTTGGGTCGCCACGTCGTTCAACGTCTTGAGAACGACATCCTTGGTGGCCGCCGGGGACTCCACGAAGACCCCCACCTGCCAGACCGGCTCACCACCCGGTTCAGCGGCGAAAAAGCGGCTGAAGTCCACCGAATACTTGCCCTTGTCATTGGCCGCGGTCTCCACGTAGGAGGTCCGGTCGTCGAACGTGCGAGCCTTGTCCGGCGCATCGAACCAGGCGGCATTGAACTGGGCCTGGGTGGCGGCATCACAGGTCACTGGACATTTGCGGAGGATGAGGTTGACCTTCTGTCCCGCAGCGGAATTGCCCTCGTCCACACAACCCCACGCCTGGGCGTCCGGGATCTTCTCGATCGAGCCCTTCATACAACCCCACGAGCCCGGCGCCCGGAATGCGAAGGGCCAGCCCTGGAACGCCATCGTGTACGTGCTCTCCCCCGCCTGCCAGGTGGGGCCGAGCACGGCCACCGGCGTCAGCCCCTCACGCAGGACGGGCTCGTCCGACGACGGCAGGGCGCTGGTGGTCGCGGAGCCGGAGGTCGTGGTGGTGGACCCGGACGGCTCGGCGGAATCGGTTACCTCCGAAGAGGTTCCGGACGCGGAGTTCGCCTCGGACCCCCGCCCCTGGAGGGCCACCAGCCCGACCACTCCGATCAGGACCAGCACCACCACCGCGACCAGCACCGCGATCAGCGGACCGTTGTTCTTCGCCGGCGGGCCGCCGCCGTACCCACCGGCATCCAGCGGGGGCACCTCCCAGGCCCCTTGCGGCGGAGTGGGTTGCGGGCCGTGCCCGGCCGTCTGCCCCCACTGCACGCCCGGACCCGTCTGCCCACCCTGGGGCGGGTAGCCCTGTTGCCACTGCCCCGACGGGGAGTTCTTCTGCTGTCCCTCGGGAGAATGCTGCCACCACTCGTCGGGATTGTCCGAAGCCATAAGAACTCACCCTAATGTGCGACACCGGCCCGGGCATGACCGCGATTTTCCCGGCCCGGTACCGCATGCCCTCACCTGCGGAAACCGGCGCTGTCGGCCGAGATCGCGGCGCCACGCCGGCCATCACCGGCCGGACCTCGGGTCCGGCCGGTGATGGCTCAGCCCGCCTTGACGACCCGGGCGCGCACTCCACCGGTGAGCTCCGCCGCGTCCGGACCGGCGGGCCCGAATTCCAGCTCGACGGCGAGGATCTCACCGGCGATCAACCCGCGATGGGTGTTCGCCCACGCGCTCCGCTCGGCCGGCACCTCCAGTGTCGCCGTAACGCGATCGGAAACGTCGAGGCCCAGCGATTTCCGGGTCTCCTGCAGATCCCGGATGAGATCGCGAGCCCAGCCCTCGGCCTCCAGTTCCTCGGTGACCACCGAATCCAGCACCACCAGACCCGCGTTACCGGGCAGCGCGGCAGTGGATTCCGGTTCGGCCGCCACCAGCCGCTGGGTGTACTCCTCGGGCAGCAGTTCGATCCCGGCGGCACTCACCACTCCGTCGGCGGTCTCCGACCAGTCACCGGCCTTGACCGCCTTGATCACCCGCTGCACCTCCTTGCCGAGGCGGGGCCCGGCGGCCCGCGCGTTGACCGCCAGCTCGAACCGGCCGTGGGTGGCGACATCGGTGGTCAGGTCGACCTTCTTGACATTCACCTCGTCGGCGATGATGTCGGCGTAAGGGGCCAGCCGTTCCGCGTCCGGCGCGGCGATCGTCACCTCCGCCAACGGCAGCCGGACCCGCAGTTTCTGTGCCTTGCGCAGACTCAGCACCGTCGAGCACACACTGCGCGCCTCATCCATCGCCTCGACCAGCTCCGGATCCTGCGGCAGCGCATCGGCGGCCGGCCAGTCGGCCAGATGCACCGAACGCTCACCGGTGAGCCCCCGCCAGATCACCTCGGTGACCAGCGGCAGCAGCGGAGCCGCCAACCGCGTCACCACTTCCAGCACCGTATGCAGGGTGTCGACACCGTCGCGGTCCTCGGCCCAGAACCGCGAACGCGACCGGCGCACATACCAGTTGGTGAGCGCGTCGGCGAAAGCGCGCAGTTCCTCACAGGCACCCGCGATATCGAACTCCTCCAGCGCCGCCGTGATGACATCGCGACTCTGCGCCAGCTTCGCGAGGATGTAGCGATCCAGCACATTGGGCGAATCGGTGCGCCACACCCCGGGTTCGGTGGCGTAGAGCTGCAGGAACGTCCACGCGTTCCACAACGGCCGCAGCGCATGGCTCACACCCTCACGGATACCGCGCTCGGTGACGATGAGATTGCCACCGCGCAGGATCGGCGAGCTCATCAGGAACCAGCGCATGGCATCGGAGCCGTCCCGGTCGAACACCTCGTTCACATCCGGGTAGTTGCGCTTGGACTTGCTCATCTTGAGCCCGTCGTCGCCGAGGACGATCCCGTGCGCGACCACGTTCCCGAACGCCGGGCTGTCGAACAGCGCGGTGGACAGCACATGCAGGTTGTAGAACCACCCACGGGTCTGCCCGTTGTACTCGACGATGAAATCGCCCGGGAAATGCGAGTCGAACCACTCCTGGTTCTCGAACGGGAAATGGACCTGCGCGTACGGCATGGATCCCGACTCGAACCAGCAGTCCAGCACCTCCGGCACCCGGCGCATGGTGGACTGCCCGGACGGATCGTCCGGATTCGGCCGGGTCAGTTCATCGATCGCGGGGCGGTGCAAATCCGTGGGACGCACCCCGAAGTCACGTTCGAGCTCGTCGAGCGAACCGTAGACATCGATACGCGGATACGCCGGATCGTCGGACATCCAGACCGGGATCGGGCTGCCCCAGTAGCGGTTCCGGCTGATGTTCCAGTCCCGGGCGTTCTCGAGCCATTTGCCGAACTGGCCGTCCCGGATATGCTCGGGCACCCAGCTGATCTGCTTGTTCAGCTCCACCATCCGCTCGCGGAACTGTGTCACCGCCACGAACCACGAGGGCACGGCCATATAGATCAGTGGCTGCCCCGAGCGCCAGCTGTGCGGATACGAGTGGTCGATGGTCTCCTGCCGCAGCAGTTTCCCGGCGGCCTTGAGATCTTTGATGATCACCGGATTGGCGTCGAACACCATCAGGCCCTCGTACGGCGGGACCATGGAGGTGAACTTGCCGCCCGGATCGAGCGGCTGCACCAGCTCGATACCGTTGGCGCTGCAGACGTCCATATCCTCCTCACCGAAGGCGGGCGCCATGTGGACGATGCCGGTACCGGAGTCGGTGGTGACGTAATCGGCCGAGAGCACCCGGTGCGCGTGGGGATGCCCGGCGAAGAAGTCGAACGGCGGGGTGTAGCGCAGATCGACCAGTGCGGCGCCGTCGTACTCACCGACCACTTCGGGCTGTTCGCCGAGTTCGCGCGCGTAGTGCGCGACCCGCTCGGCCGCGAGCACATAGCGTTTGCCGTCCGCCCCGCGCACCTGTACGTAGCGGACATCCGGATGTACCGCCACGGCGAGGTTGGAGGGCAGCGTCCACGGTGTGGTGGTCCAGATCAGCGCGTTGGCGCCGTCCAGTTCCCGCAGGGGGTGGTCCGTCGGCACCGACAGCACCATATCCACCGTCACCGCCGGGTCCTGGCGCATCCGGTAGGCGTCGTCGAGCCGGGCCTCCTGGTTGGACAGCGGTGTCTGCTCGTACCAGCTGTACGGGAGCACGCGGAAGCCCTGATAGATCAGGCCCTTGTCGTAGAGCGACTTGAACGCCCACATCACCGACTCCATGAAGTCGAGATCGAGTGTCTTGTAGTCGTTGTCGAAGTCCACCCAGCGCGCTTGCCGGGTCACATAATCGCGCCATTCCCCGGTATAGCGGAGCACCGACGACTTGCACGCGGCATTGAATTCCGCGAGCCCCATCGAGTCGATCTGTGATTTGTCCGTGATACCGAGCTGCTTTTCCGCTTCGATTTCCGCCGGCAGCCCGTGGGTGTCCCATCCGAAACGCCGTTCGACCCGCTTACCGCGCATGGTCTGGAATCGTGGGATGACATCTTTCACGTATCCGGTGAGCAAATGACCGTAATGCGGCAGACCGTTGGCAAACGGGGGCCCGTCGTAGAAGACGAACTCCTCGGCGTCGGCGCGGTTGTCGATGCTGGCGCGGAAGGTTCCGTCGGCGGCCCAGGCGTCCAGTACGGCCCGTTCCAGCTCGGGAAAGGACATACCGGACCCGCCGCCGAGGTCGACGCGGGGGTATGCGCTGCTACTGGAATTCTCGTCCGCCATCGCGGATAACGTCTCCTCGTGCCCGGCGCGCCCGCAGGCGCGGTATCTCGGCACGGGGACGATCACGGCGCAGCGGGTGCGCCGGAACCGCGGTACCACCCCGCTTGTCCGCACCCGGCGAACCGGGTGGACCTCTCGTTGCGAGCTGTGACGGGCTCACCCGTTCGGTTCTACTGAGCGTGCGCACCGTAGGAAGCGCTGCGCGGCGCCGTTCTTCCGAAAGCTCCCCGGTGATGGCCGGATCGTCGCCGACTTACAGGTTTGATTCTAACCAGGACGGTCAACCACTTATACATCCGCCCGCGGAGCCGCGGCCCCCGCAACCCCGGAAGGACGTTTTGGTTCTCGCCCGTTCTGCTCGTCAGCGCTTCGCGTGCTGGTCTCGTGGCGGCAATTCTTCATCCGGTGCGCGCATCGACAGCGCACTCACCAGCAACACCACAGCACCGAGAACGCAGACGACGATGCAGCCCCAGGCCCACATCACCGAACCGGTGGCCAGGGACAGGATCAGCAGCGCCAGGCCGATTCCGGCCAGCGCCAGTGTCAAGACAAGCATGATGACCCCCAGAACAGCAGGCCGGGTGCCCGTTCGCTCCCAGCGTTATCGGGCGTTCAGTCGCCTTTGCCGAAGGACGCGGGGGCAAGCTGGTTGGCCCCGGTGTCGAAGGAGTCGCCCTCGTCGACCGGTACCGCCGAACCACGGTTCTCCAGCTCCTCGAGCTGCGACTCCAGATACGACTTCAGCCGCACCCGGTACTCGCGCTCGAAGGTCTTGAGGGTCTGGATCCGGCTCTCCAGCACATTGCGCTGCTGGGTGATGGTCCCCATGATCTCGGTGTGCTTGCGCTCGGCGTCCGCCTGGAGCGCGTCGGCCTTCTCCTTGGCCTGGCGCAGCTGGCTGTCCGAGCGGGTCTGCGCGTCGGAGACCATGGCATCGGACTTGTGCCGCGCGTCGGCGATCATATCCTCCGACCGCGCCCGCGCGTCGTTGACCATCCGCTCCGAATTGGCCCGCGCGTTCGCCAGCAAATTCTCGGCTTCGGTCTTGGCATCACTGGTCAGGCGGTCCGCCATCTCCTGCGCCAGGCTCAGCACCTTGGCGGCCTGCATATTCGCGTCCGCGGCGGCATCGGCGGCCGACGGCGCGGGCGGCACCACCGGAATGGGCACCGAGGGCGGTGCCTGGACCGGGGGTTTGATCGGTTCCGGCGGCGGGGCCTGCTGCACCGGTTTACCGAGGCCGGGCCCGCCGGGGCCGCGGTTGCTCTTGGCATCGGCCAGTTCCGCGTCGAGCTCGGCAACCCGCTGGCGAAGGTCGGCGTTCTCTTCGATCAGCCGGGAAAGTTCCTGCTCCACCAGATCCAGGAAGGCGTCGACTTCGTCCTCGTTGTAGCCGCGTTTCCCGATAGGCGGTTTGCTGAACGCGACGTTGTGCACATCGGCTGGGGTCAGCGGCATGGAAGGATCCCTTCGCGCGTTGGCAGATCTAGCGGCTCTGGCAAGTCTTCACGGCCCATTCTGTCACACCGGAGCTACCGGCTGCCCGAGCCGGCTCACGACCGACATCAGGATGAAGACCAGGAACAGCAGAACCATAATCGATAAATCGAGCCGAATTCCGCCCAGGGAGACCGGGGGTATCAGGCGCCGCAGCAGCTTCACGGGAGGATCGGTGATGGTGAAGATCACCTCGAGGATCACGACGACCACTCCGGTGGGGCGCCAGTCGCGGGCGAAGCTCCGGATGAACTCGACGATCACCCGGCTGATGAGCAACAGCCAGAAGATGAACAGTACGAAGTACAGCACCGCGAACAAGGCCACGACCTCACTCTGCCGCAAAATCGGCGCGGTGCAAAATGACCGCGCCGATCTTGTTCCCGGCATACGGCGCCCGACTCGGCGCGCAGCCCACTATTTCTGGTTGTAGAACCCGGTTTCCGCGATCCGGCGGCGTTCCTCCGCCGATACGTCCACATCGGCCGGAGAGAGCAGGAACACCTTGGTCGCGACTTTGTCGAACGAACCACGCAGGGCGAAGGCCAGCCCGGCGGCGAAGTCGACGAGGCGTTTGGCATCGGCGTTGCTGAGATCGACCAGATCCATGATCACCGGGTTGCCCTCGCGGAACCGCTCCCCGATGATCGCGGCTTCGCTGTAATCACGCGGACGCAGCGTGGTGATCTTGGACAAGGGACCTCCGTCCTCGAAGATCGCGGGACGGCGGGCGGCGACCGGTTCGGGGCGGACCCGCTCGGCCAGCCGCCGCTCCTCGGCATCGGGGTCGACTGCCAGCGCTCCCCTGGTCGCGCCGCGCAGGGAGGCACCGCCGCCCGGACGATACCGGCCGGAGGGGGCGGCGTCGATCCGGGTGGGACGGCGCGGCCCCTCGTAATCCTCGTCGTAGGCGTCGCCCGGGTAGTCGTCCCGGCGCGGCGCGGGATAGCTGGGCTGATACGACGACTTGTACGGCGACTCGCGGTAGTCGGGGCCGTCGTAGCGGTCCTCGGGGTACCGGTCGTAGTCCGGACGGTCGTCGTAGTCGCGGGGAGCGCGGTCGGAGTAGTCACGCGGACGACGCGCACCGCGATCCTCGACCCCGCGTGGGGTGCGATCGTCGACGTAGTCGTCTTCGTAATCCTCGAGGGGAACCATGCCGAAGTACGCCTTGAACTTGTGCAGCGTGCTCATGACCGTGCCTCGCTGTCGCTCGGCCCCGTCACGAGCACGCTCGTGGCTGCGCCCATAATTCGCTCGCTGCGCTCACTCATGACCGTGCCTCGCTGTCGCTCGGCCCTGTCACGAGCACGCTCGGCTCCGTCATGACCACGATTGTGGCTGCGTCGAGTACTCGCTCGCTGCGCTCGCTCATTCTGGTCGACCTTCCTTCGGCCCCGGTGGCGGCCGGGTGTTGAAGTCTTGCTCAGCCCTCGTCGTGTCCCAGCATATGTGTCGAATGTGACTGATGAGGTTTGTTTGCTACGCCGAGGTTATCGGTCGGCTGCCCATGAGAGCGGTACCGACACGCACACACGTGGATCCATGGGCAATAGCTCTTTCAAGATCGTTGGACATTCCGGCGGACAGCTCTGTCGCACCGGGGTGTCCGGTACGCAGACGGGTAGCGACTTCGGCCAGGCGGGCGAATTCCGCATCCGGATCGGCGGCACGCGGCGGAATGGCCATAACCCCTGCTAAACGCAGCGCGCCGGATGCGGCGATCCGGTCGGCCAGCGCCGGCACCGCATCGGGCCGCACACCGCCACGGGCCGGATCGGCATCCAGGCTCACCTGGATCAGCACCTCCAGCACGGTGTCCCGTTCACCGGAATCCAGTGCCGCCGCGGTGGCAGTCGCCAGCGCGGTCGCCAGACGTTCGCTGTCCACCGATTGCACCGTATGCACCCACCGCACCACCTGACGTACTGTGTTCCGCTGCAACTGCCCGATCAGATGCCAGCGCACGCCGAGGTCGCTCAATTCCGCGGCCTTGGCACCTGCCTCCTGTGGGCGGTTCTCCCCGAAGTCCCTGCGGCCCAGACGATACAGTGCGGCGATATCGGATGCCGGGAAATATTTCGTGACGGGCAGCAGCCGGACGTCCGCCGGATCCCGGCCGGCAGCCGCGCACGCTGCGTCGATCCGCGCGAGCACCCGGTCGAGACCGGCCGCCAGTTCCACCATCCGGGAGTCGTTCCCGGCCGCGGCGCCGCCGGTGTCCGGGACAGCCTGCGCCCCATCGCCTCCGGATACCGGCGCCCGCGCCGGGGAATCCGCACCTGTACCGTCCCCCGAACGCGGGTCGGTCATCGCGACCCGCCGATCCACCACGAATCCGGCTCGATCATCGGCCTCCCTGCTTCCCGCGCCGACCATCGGCTATCCGTCGAACATGTTGCGCGAGTAGGGAACCCGCGCCGACCGTGACCCCACGGCCGCCGTTGCCGGCGCCGCGGACGACCCGGCCCGTCACGCTGTACCCGAATCCATCCAGATAACACTGCCCAATCGCCCGGTCGGGGCGCCACGGCGATGGCTGAAGAGAGCCCTGTCCTCGATCGTGCAGCGCGGGTCCTCGGCGATCGCCGTGACCCCGGCGCCGGTGAGCTGCCGCCGGATCCCCGCGCGCAGGTCCAGACCGGGGGTACCGTGCACTGTGGTGGTGGCGCTACCGGGGAGATGCGCTTCCACATCGGCCCGCATGGCGGCGGGCACCTCGTACTGCCGGCCACTGGCGGCCGGGCCCAGCAGGGCCCCGATCCGGTCGAGCCGTGCTCCGGCGGCGACCATCGCGTCCAGAACCCGCGGCACGATACCGATCCGGGCCCCCACCCGTCCGGCATGCACGGCCGCCACGACTCCCGCTTGGTCGTCGGAGAGCAGTATCGGCACGCAGTCGGCGGACAACGCCACCAGGGCCAGACCCGGCCGCGTGGTGATCAGGGCATCGGTCCCGGGAAAGGGTTCGGTGCGCGGCCCGTCCACCGTCGCCACCGTCCGGCCGTGGATCTGTTCCATCCAGATCACATGATCGGCCGGCAGCCCGAGGGTCTCGGCGAGCCGGGCACGGTTGCGTCGCACCGCCTCCGGATCGTCGCCGACGTGATCGCCGAGGTTGAACGAATCGTAGGGCGGCGCGGAGAATCCTCCCGCGCGCGTGGTGACGACCCGTCGAACGGTGAGTACCGGTGCCGCTGTCATGAC
>JABFXT010000441.1 GCA_013361595.1 Nocardia sp.
ACTGTCGATGCCGCCGAGTGCTGATCGCAGCGTCGAAATCAGCGCGGCTTGGTGGCGGGGGTATCTCCTCGGTCGCACGGAAGGGCGGTACCTGTGCATGTGATCGTCGGTGCTCGCGCGGTCGTCGCGTACCGGGTCGAGCGGCCCCGCCGCTCCGGCCGCGGTGGGTGTCGGCACAGCGACCGGCCGATCCGGCCGCCCGCACTTCCCGGGCCGGTGAATCCGGCCCCCGGGCTCCCCTTCGCCGTGCGAGATGGATCCCGTTGCGTATCCGTGGCCTGCGCGTGTACGCGGCGCCGCGGCCGTCGGCGGTGTAGTTCGATAGAACGGAAAGTCAGTTATGGCAGTGCAATTCGCTGTTTCCGGCGATCTCGGAAGTGAAACCGGCCGGGGGGCCGCCAATCCTGGGGGCCGGCCGATGCGCAACCGTGGTGCGGTGGTGGCGTCCACAGTGGCCGAGGTCGTGAACTCGCTGGGCGGTTGGATATTCGATCGGACCACCGCGGGTTGCGAAACCATCGTGCTGACGGCGGATCCCGGCGATACGCGAGCGCTGGAGATCCTGGGCGCGAAAGCGTCGACGCTGGGGGATGTGCCCGCCGATGTGGAATGGGCCGGTGATCTGGATGTACTGGCCGCCGCCACGGATATCTACCTGGCCGACGCGCGGGTGCGCGAAGTCTTCCGGGCGCGACGTGAGCGGACGGCGCAGCAGAGCTACCTCTGGGGCCGGGGCCCGGATATCGAGTTCGGCGCGGGATTCGCCGTGGTCACACCCCATCGGGTGAGCCTGGCCGGGCAGGCTTTCAAGCGTGCGGCTCTGGAAGCGGTCGGCATCGCGCACCAGGGGCAGCCGGTCGCCGAGGTGCTCTGGACGGCGCACGGGCAGCATTAGCGGATTCTCCGGGGGCCGGCGCCGGTGGTCCGTGGTCTAGTCGCTGCGCCGGCCGCCGGCCCGATTCGCTTCGTGTCCGTCGGCGGGGCTGCCGACACCGGGGCCGAACAGGGAGAACAGGGAGAAATCCAGCGCCGGCGCGGCCGATCGATCGCCCGTGGCCGGTCTCTGCTCGGCCAGCCGGGTGTTGTCACTGGTCAACCGGTGCATCACCCGGTCCAGGGACGTCAGGATGGTGGGTACGTCGGCTGTTCCGTCGACCAGCCGGCCGACCATCGCGTAGCACAGATTGATCATGACCAGCGCGATATCGGTGACGTAATCACGGTCCAGGCCGCCGAGCAGGTGAGCGGCCGCGGGCAGGACCGCCTCGAATCCCTGGCGGTCCAGCCGGTGTCCGCTCGGGGTGGCGCGGGCGCGGAAGAACGCCTGGGCCATCCGCGGGCTCTGCTCCCAGGGCTCGAACACTCGCCGGATCAGCCGCATCAACCCGTCGGCGAGTGGTTCGGACTGCGGGTGGGAGGCCAGCTCGACATAGGAGTGGCTGGCCATCCACGCCTCCACCGCCGCCACTATCAGCTCGTCGCGGCTGCTGTGCAGGCCGTAGATGGTGGTGAGCGATACCCGGGCCCGTTTCGCGACAGTACGCAACTGCACCGCGTCGTAGCCGTCGGATTCGATGATCTCGACCACGGAATCGAGAATCCGCGCCGCGGTGTCCACCTCGACGGACCCATTCACCGGGTTATGGTAACCCGGCATTTCGGGAGACCGGTGCGCATCCCTCGCCGCCGGTGGGGGTCGCGCCGATACCTGCCGTCGACGGCGCGATCGTATCCGGTGGAGCGGCGGCGCGTGGCCGAACCCGCTGCGGGACAACGGTACCGGTCCCGCGCGCGGCCGCGTCCGGTCACTGCGGGGTGCCGGGGCTCTCCAGCGCGTGCTGGAACCGGCGCATACCGCGGATCCAGCGGTCGTAGTCCGAGCCCTTGTGCTGGTACATCGTCAGGACCTCGGGGTGCGGCAGGATCAGGAACTGTCCGCCGGCCACCCCGGTGAGTACGCTGTCGGCGACCTCCTCCGGGGTGAGTACGGCGCCCGCGGACTTCACGGCATTGATCGCCAGCCGCCCGGCTTCCTCGTTGTCCGGCGGGATCATCCCCTCGCGCAGCAGCGCGGTGTCGACGCCCATGGGGCATACGCAGCTGACACGAACACCTCTGTCGCCGTAGGTGACCGACAGCCATTCGGCGAATCCGACCGCGGCGTGTTTGGAGACCGCGTACGGCGCGGATCCGAGTTGGGTGAGCAGCCCGGCCGCCGACGCGGTGCTCACGAACCAGCCGGTCCCGCGCGCCAGCCAGCCGGGGACGAGCAGCCGGGCGGCGCGCACATGGGCCATGGTGTTGATCTCCAGTGCCGCCGCCCACTGGGCGTCGGTGCTGTCGAGTCCGGCGCCCCCGCCGATGCCGGCATTGGCGAAGTACAGGTCGACCGGACCGAAGGCGGATTCCGCGGTATCGATCAGCCGCTGGATCACCTCGGGGTCGGCGGCGTCGCCGGCGGCGGAGACCGCGGCCGGGCCGATCTCGCCGGCCACGCGCTGTGCGCCGGCCGGATCGAGATCGGCCACCACGACCTTCGCGCCGTGGTCGGCCAGCCGTCGTGCCAGCGCTTCGCCGATTCCGGATCCGCCGCCGGTGACGATGGCGGTCCGGCCGGAGTAGGTGTCCGATAC
>JABFXT010000141.1 GCA_013361595.1 Nocardia sp.
CGGCCACGACTGATCGAACCCGACAGGAAGGCGACGATGACAACTCCTCCGCGCACTGATCTGAGCTGGCTGCTGGAAGAACTGGTGAGCGGATTGCCGGACGCCGAATCCGCGGTCCTGCTCTCCACCGACGGCCTCCTGATGGGGCATTCGGCCGGGCTGGAGCGGACCGAAGCCGAACGGTTCGCCGCCATGGCCTCGGCGTTCCACAGTCTGGCCCGCAGCGCCGGAAGCCATTTCGACGCCGGCGGCGTCTGCCAGACCGTCGTCGAACTCGATCGCGCCGTCCTGTTCATCACCGCCGCCGGCGGGAACACCTGCCTGGCGCTGCTGGCCGCCGAATCGGCCAACATGGGCATGGTGGCGTTCGAGATGAACCGAACGGTGCAGCGGGTCGGCAGCCATCTGGCCGTCGACTCGCGCCCGCAGCAGAACGGTGCGCCGCAGCCATGAGCGGGCCGCACGACGACGACTGGGACGAGGAGGACGCCGGACCCGTCGTACGTCTCTACGCACTGACCCGGGGCCGCGGCCGGACCTCGCGCACCGACCTCACCCTCGACACCATGGTGGTCGACGCGTCGCCGGGTCTGGCGTCCCGGCGGCCCGAACCCGAATACGTCGATATCGTGCGCCTGTGCCGGGTCCCGCAGTCGGTCGCCGAGGTGTCGGCGCAACTGCGGATTCCGCTCGCGCTGACCAAGATCCTGATCGGCGATCTGGTCGACGACGGCCGGATCCTGGTGCGCGCGCCCGCCGAGACCGGCGATACCGCCGATCTCGGCCTGCTGCGGACCATCGCGAACAGTCTGCGCGGCGGCTGATCCCGGCCCGGCTCAGGTCAGCCGGGCCACCAGCCGCTTGGCGTTCATATGGGCGATCGCCTCGATCGACACCATCGGATTGACTCCCGAGGATGTCGGAAAACACGACGCGTCGGCCACGACAATGTTCTTCACATCCCAGGTCGCACCGTCGGGATCGGTCGCGGAAAGCTCCGGCGAACCACCCATCCGGGCCGAACCCATGATGTGCAGGGCGCCGAGCGAGCATTGGCCCGGCCCGTAGCCCGCGGCGCGGGCGGCGGCGGCGAACTCACCGTGTGAGCCCCGCACCCCCGGTTCGTAGGAGATACCGGCCTGGTGGCCGGAGAAGATACGCCGCGCCCCCGCGGCCTCGAGAATGCTCGCCGCACCCTCGATCCCGGTGTGCAGATGCGCGGCGTCGTAGTCGGAGATCCGGTATTCGACGGTGGGCTGTCCGTCCCGATCCACCGACACGGCCCCGGGATCGCGGTCGCGGGTGATGATGCCGATCGCGTTCGAGCGACCGAAATCCAGCATGTTCGCCCGGTGGTTGTCGGCGCCGCGCCAGCTCATGAAGCCGGTGGACAGGCCCGGATGCAGCGGCCCGGTCTCGTAGATGACGCCGTAGCCGTTGCCGTCGAGATCGGCGTGGCGGCGGCAGATACGCGTCTGCAGGCCGCCCTCCCAGGGCCGGATCTCCTCGTCGAATACGCCGAACACCGCCGCCGCCGGATGCAACCGCAGGTACCGCCCGATGTTCGCGTTGCCCAGCCCGGATCGCTTCAGCAGCGCCGGGGTCTGGATCGCGCCGGCCGCCACCACCACCGCGCGGGCCCGGATATCGAACTCGATCCCCGTGGTGGTGCGCACCGATACCGATTCGGCCTTGCCGCCGCGCACCTCGATCCGGCGTACATCGGCGTCCACGATCAACCGCGCACCCCGCGCGGCGGCATCGGCCAGCCAGGTCTTGGTGACCGATTGTTTCGCTCCCACCCGGCAGCCGTTTCCGCATCGACCGCATTCCACCCCGGCGTCGCAGGCATCGGTCACATTGCGCGGCAACGGGTCCACCGCCCAGCCCAGGGCGGTGGCGCCGCGTGCCCGTACTCCGGCGCGGGCCGAGAGGCGCGCGCGGCGAGCGTTCACCCCGAGCCGGCGCGTCACCGCGGCGAGCGCGTCGGTGCCTTCGGCTTCTCCGAACTGCCTGGCGCCCACCGCGGCCCATTCCTCGCGTACGCCGTCCGGAGTCGGCAGCGAGGTACTCCAGTTGACCACCGTGCCGCCGCCCAGGCAGGTGCCCGCGACCAGCGTGATCTGTCCCTCGGCCGACGCCGACGGCCCCGGCGCGTACAGCTGCTGCAGGCCCGCGAGTTCGCCGGCGCCGAAATCCTTGTCGTCGTAGTAGCCACCGCGCTCGACGACGATCACATCGAGTCCCGCCTCGGCGAGTACCGCCGCGGCCGTCCCACCACCGGCCCCCGAACCCACGATCACGACATCGCAGGTGAGCGTGTCCGGTTCGGTGATCCGGCGCGGCGACAGCGCGGGCCGCGGGGCGGTCGGCAACGGCCCGGGCGGCCCCGGGTAGCCGATCTCCTTCCACAGCGGGTGGAAGCCGGTGGGTCCCGGAGTGACGTTGTAGGCCAGCAGTGACGCGCCTTTGAGCGCCTGGAAAACCGCCCGCACCGCACTGATCCGGGAATCGCCGAGCCGGAGCAGGGCCCGCTCGCGGTCGGCCGGGGAGAGTCCGGAGAATCGGCGCGGGCCCCGGCCGGTGAGCAGCCCGGTCAGCCGTGAATCCCAGATATCGAGCAGCATC
>JABFXT010000603.1 GCA_013361595.1 Nocardia sp.
TGGTAACGACCGATCGTCGACTTCGAGGATGTGATGCGATATGTCCCCGCGCAAGTCCGTGCGTTCTGTGTTCTTCGCTGTATCCGCCGCCGTGGCCCTGAGCGTCGGCCCGGCGTTGCTCGCGGTGCCGTCGGCGGTGGCGGCACCGGGTGAGTTCCCGCTCGACGGCCAGGGCGGCTCCGAGAAGAAGCCGGAGGCCCGCACCGAGGACAACGATCCCGGCAAACGTGCCGAGAACGCCGGCGGCGGAATGGTGTCCGAGGTCATCGATCTGAGTGCCGATCTGCTGAAATGCGGTCTGAGTATCGCGACTCCGGCCGTCAAATGCCCGATGGGCGATTAAGCGTCCGGCGGAGCCCCGGGGCGCCGGTCGCCCCGGGGACCGTTGCCTTCACAGCAGCGTGGCCTGCTCGGCGGTGCCGTCGGCCGGCGCCAGTAGTTCGGGGCCGTTGTTCTTCACGCTGTTCACCAGGGTCGATACCGGGCGGGCCGCGATCTCGGCCACCAGCGCCTCGGTCGGCGGGGCGAGGAGTTCGGCGGGCGCCGGATGGTCGGGGTCGAGCCAGGCTGCCCAGTGTTCGCGGGGCATGGGCAGCGGCATCCGATCGTGGATACGGGTGAGATCGCCGATCGCGTCGGTGGTGAGGATGGTGCAGGACAGCAGTGGTTCCGGGTCGTCGAGCGAACGGTCCCGCCAGACCGACCAGAGTCCCGCCATGTACAGGCGTTCACCGTCGGGCCGCGACATGAAGTAGGGGTGTTTGACGACCCTGGGTTTCTTGCCTTTACCGGGCCCGGCCGGATCCGGTTCGACCAGCCATTCGTACCAGCCGTCCATCGGCACCAGACAGCGCCGGTATTTGACCGCGTCCCGGAAGGAAGGGAGCGTCGCCGCCCTGTCCGCGCGTGCGTTGAACAGCGGTTTTCCCTTCACCGGGATACCCGGTTCGGCGGCTTTCGTCCAATGCGGGATCAGGCCCCAGCGCATTCGCCGGATCCGGCGGCTCGGGGTGTCGGCGGGGTCTTCGTGGGTATGCCGGTCGACGACGGTGACGATCTGCGTCGTCGGGGCGACGTTGTAGTTCGCCCCCGGCGGCCGGTCGCCGGACGTGGCCGTGGCATCGGCCGCGTCGTCACCGGCCGTGCCGCCGCCGCGCTCCCGGGCTGTCTCGGTCTCGTCGATGGCGTCCAGCTCGACCGCGAGCCGTCCGGGATCCGTCGTCGTCGCATACCGTCCGCACATATTCCGATCCTCGCACCGAATACCGACAGATCGAGACAATTGGGGACCGGTCCGCGACAATGATCCCAGTACTTTGTGACGTGTTGAGAGTTATGTCTTAGCATTCTCTCACCGGGACGTGGCGGTCGCAGGCTGCCGGTCCACGCGCGCAGCCAGATGCCCTACTTTCCAGAGGAGAACCTGTGACAACCACCGAAAACGCTACCGAGAAAGTGTCGGTGCTCACCTCGGTCGATCCGGCCACAGGAGCGACCCTGGCCACATATCCGGTCGCCGACGAGCAGGCGGGCGCCGCGGCTGGCGCGAAGGCGCGGGCCGCCGCTCCCGTCTGGGAAGACCTGGGCTTCGACGGTCGCAAGAAGGCACTGCTGCGCTGGTCCAGCCGGCTGGTGGCCAAATCCGACGAATTCTGCGCGCTCATCCACGCCGAGAACGGCAAACCGCTCGACGACGCCTTCCTGGAACTGATGCTGGCGCTGGAGCACATCGCCTGGGCGGCCAAACACGCCAAGAAGGTCCTCTCCCCGCAGAAGGTTCCGGCGGGCCCGCTGATGGCGAACTTCTCGGCCCGGATCGAGTACCGGCCGCTCGGCGTCATCGGCGTCATCGGCCCGTGGAACTACCCCGTCTACACCCCTAACGGATCACTGGCCTACGCCCTGGCGGCCGGCAACACCGTCGTATTCAAGCCGTCGGAATTCTCCACCGGTATCGGCAATTTCCTCGCCGAGGCCTTCTCCGAGGCCAATCCCGAACTCCCCGAGGGCGTATTCGTCGCGATCAACGGGTTCGGTGCCACCGGCGCGGCCCTGGTGAAATCCGGCGTGGACAAGGTCGCCTTCACCGGTTCGGCCGCCACCGGCCGCAAGATCATGGCCTCGGCCGCCGCCAATCTCACCCCGGTGCTGCTGGAATGCGGCGGTAAAGACCCCGTGATCGTGGCCGCGGACGCGGATGTGAAGGCCGCCGCCGACGCCATCGCCTGGGGCGCGACCTCGAACAGCGGCCAGACGTGCGCCGGCGTCGAACGCGTGTACGTGGACAAATCGGTCAAGGAGGAATTCCTCGCCGAGCTGACCCGGATTCTGAAGGATGTGAAACCGGGTTCGGACAAGAACGCCGCATACGGTCCGATGACCATGCCGAGCCAGATCGATATCGTCAAGAAGCATATCGACGCGGCCCTGGCCAGCGGTGGCAAAGCCCTGCTCGGCGGCCCCGAATCGATCAAGGGCCCCTACATCGAACCCGTCGTACTGGTCGATGTGGACGAGGATTCGGCGGCGGTCAAGGAGGAGACCTTCGGCCCGACCGTCACCGTCACCACGGTGGACAGCATCGACGAAGCCGTGGACCTGGCCAACAACACCACCTTCGGTCTCGCCTCGGCGGTGTACTCGAAGAAGCAGGGACTCGAGATCGCCCGTCGGCTCAAGGTCGGCGCGACCTCGGTGAACTCGGTACTCGGCTTCGCCGCCATCCCCGGCCTGCCCTTCGGTGGTAGCGCCGATTCCGGTATCGGCCGTATCCACGGCGAGCCGGGTATGCGCGAATTCGTCCGGCCGCATTCGATCGCGGTGCAGCGCTTCACGATTCCCGGAATGGCGTTGCAGAGCTACCGCCGTACCCAGGCGAACATGAAGATGCTGCGCCGGATGGTTCCGCTGCTGCACGGCCGGAACAAGTAGTCCGAGCCGCACGGACGCGGACGCGATCGGTGGTGCTCGACGACACACTTACGAGCACCACCGACGCGTATGTCACCTGGATGCGCCAAGATGGTCGAGTGAGTTTCTGGCCAGCGCCCCATGTCGATGCCCCTGTGCATGCGACCGTCACCCTGCCCGGCTCCAAATCGATCACGAACAGAGCGCTGGTCCTGGCGGCGCTCGCCGACGGCCCGTCCACCATCACCGGCGCCCTGCGCAGTCGTGATACCGGCCTGATGATCGCCGCACTGCGCGCGCTCGGCACCCAGATCATCGGGGACGCCGATACGCTCGCCGTCACCCCGGCGCCGCTGCGGAGCGGCCTGGTGGACTGCGGACTGGCCGGAACGGTCATGCGCTTCGTGCCCCCGGTCGCGACCCTCGCGGCGGGCGATACCGCTTTCGACGGCGATATCGCCGCCCGGGTCCGCCCGCTACGCACCATCCTGGACGCCCTGCGCGGGCTCGGCGCCGATATCGAAGGGGACGCGCTGCCGTTCACCGTGCGTGGCACCGGCGCCCTGCGCGGCGGCGCGATCACCATCGACGCTTCCGGCTCCTCGCAGTTCGTGTCCGGCCTGCTGTTGTCTGCCGCGCGGTTCGACGAGGGCATCGTCGTGCGCCATTCCGGTAGCGCGCTGCCCTCGATGCCGCATATCGCCATGACCGTCGAAATGCTGCGCCGCGCCGATGTCGCGGTCGAGGCGCCGGCCGATATCCGGAGCGAACAGACCTGGACCGTCGCCCCCGGCCCCATCCGCGCGGTCGACTGGACCGTCGAACCGGACCTCTCCAATGCCACGCCGTTCCTGGCCGCGGCCGCGGTCACCGGCGGACGGATCAGTATTCCGCACTGGCCGCGGTTGACCACCCAGGCCGGTGATGTGATCCGGGAGATCCTGGTCCGGATGGGCGCCGAAGCCGGTTTCAGCGACGGTGCGCTCACGGTGACCGGCCCGGATCGGCTCGCCGGTATCGATATCGACCTGCACGATGTGGGCGAACTGACCCCCACGGTCGCGGCGCTCGCGGCGCTGGCGGATTCGGAGTCGCGCTTGCGCGGTATCGCCCACCTGCGCGGTCACGAGACCGATCGGCTCGCCGCCCTGTCCACCGAGATCAACCGGCTCGGCGGGCAGGTGACCGAAACCGAGGACGGTCTGGAGATCGTGCCGGCCCCCCTGCACGGCGGCCGCTGGCACTCCTACGCCGACCATCGGATGGCCACGGCCGGTGCGATTCTCGGCCTCGCCGTTCCCGGTATCGAAATCGAGGATATCGGCACCACCGCCAAGACCCTGCCCGATTTCGTCGCACTGTGGGAATCGATGCTCGATCCGCAGACGGCCGGACCGGGAGCGGCTCACTGAGCCGGCGCGGCCGCACCACCGCCTCCTACGACGAATCCGATGTGCGGGTGCGTCCCGGGCGGAGTTCACGGCCGCGGACCAAAACCCGCCCGGAGCATCGGGACGCCCAGCCGGCGATGGTGGTCTCGGTGGACCGGGGGCGCTGGGGTTGTGTGCTCGACGATGATCCACAGCGCCGGCTGGTGGCCATGCGAGCCCGGGAGCTGGGCCGCACCCCCATCGTGGTCGGTGACCAGGTCGATGTGGTCGGCGATATATCCGGCCGGCCCGATACGCTCGCGCGGATCGTCCGGGTCGCCGAGCGCACGACCGTGCTGCGGCGTACGGCCGACGATACGGACCCCTTCGAGCGGGTGGTGGTCGGCAATGCCGAGAAGCTCTTCATCGTGGTGGCGCTGGCCGATCCACCGCCGCGGACCGGCTTCGTGGAGCGGGCGATGGTGGCGGCCTATGCCGGTGGCCTGGAGCCGGTGCTGTGCCTGACCAAGCACGATCTGGCCGCGGATTCGGAATTCGCGGCCGCGTTCGACGATCTGGACCTGACCATCGTCTACGCCGGTATCGACGATCCGCTCGATGCGGTGCTGGACCTGCTCACCGGCCATCTCACCTGTTTTCTGGGCCACTCCGGCGTGGGGAAATCCACGCTGGTCAACCGATTGGTACCCGATGCCGAGCGCGCGGTCGGCGAAGTATCCGGAGTCGGTAAGGGCAAGCACACCTCGACCCAGTCGGTCGCCCTGGCACTGCCCGGCGGCGGCTGGGTCTTCGATACTCCGGGCATCCGGTCCTTCGGTCTCGCGCACATCACTCCCGACGATGTGATCGCGGCGTTCACCGATCTGGCCGAGGCGATCGAGGACTGTCCGCGTGGCTGTACCCATCTGGGACCGCCCGCCGATCCCGAATGCGCGCTCGACGAACTCCGGGACAACGCGCGCCGGGTCGCGGCGGTCCGCCAGTTGCTGGTCGCGTTGAATTCCAACGAACAGTGGTGAGGACGGGGACCGATCCCGGCTAGCGCGGCGCCGGCCGCGATACTCGGCGTTTCGGCTTCTTGGGCGGAAGCGAGCGGACGTACCGGGCACCGCGATCGACCCAGGCGGCGAGTTCGGAGTCGCCCGCGACTGCCGACTCGGCCACCCGCAGCCAGCCGTCCAGCTCGCGGCCCTGCATCACCATGGGCCGCACCGAGCGATCGTCCACGAGCGCGGCGGCCGCGGCCGGGTCCATCCGCACCATCAGGCCGCCCTCCCGGCTGACCGCCACTCCCATATGCCCGCCGAACAGGAAGGCGAGGCCACCGAACATCCTGCGCTCGGATACGTCGGCGCCCCCGGCCACCAGATCGCGGACCCGCTCTGCCAGCTCCTCGTCGTATGCCATGGGATCAGTGTGCGCGTACCGACCGACAGACACCGGGGACCGCCCGGCCGGACCGGATCAGCCGGTCTAAAAGTCGTTTGTTATGCTTCAAGCATAACAAGGAGGTCCCCGTGAACACCCTCAACCCGATCCGGCTCGGTTTACTCACCGGCCTACCGCCCATCCTGTCCGCCGTTCCCAATATCGTGCTGCTGGCCGCGGCGGCCGATCGGCTGCCCGACCCACTGGCCACACATTTCACGCCGGACGGTGCCGACGGATTCACCGGGCGCGTGGCGACCATGTTCGTCTCCGCCGGAATCGGCGCCGGCCTGGCGATCGTGTTCACCGCGATCCTGCTGATCGGAACACGCCGGGGCGCGGTACTGCGCCGGGCCGACAGCGCCGCGGACCCGATCCGCCTGCTCGTCGGGACCTCCTGGGGTGTGGGCGTATTCGTCGGGGTGATCATCCTGGCGGGCACGATCGCCAACCTCGATACACCCGACCCCGCACAGGTCACCCTGTCCGGCTGGGCGTTCGCGATCGCGGCGACCGCCGGACTGGTACTCGGAGCGGCCGGCTGGATCGTGGCCCCGCCGAGCCCGGTCGGTGCGGCACCGGCCCCGGCCGAACCTCTCACCATCGGACGAACCGAAAAGGTCAGCTGGTCGCGCCGCACCGCCTCGCCGTGGATGCTGACAGCGGGCGTGGTCGCGATAGTCATGGGTGGGGTGCTCGGATTCGTCGCACAACCGCTGATCGGGGTACTGCTGGCCGTCACCGGAGCGCTGCTCGCGCATCTCGCGCTGCTACGGGTGGTGGTGGATCAGCGCGGACTCACCGTGGGAACCGGGCCCCTCGGCTGGCCGCGGTGGCGGCTACGGCCCGAGGACATCGCCGACGTGTCGGCCGACGATATCTCGCCGCTGCGGTACGGCGGGTACGGTATCCGGCTGATCCCGGGCGCCACGGCCGTGGTGCTGCGCGGCGGTCCCGGCATCGTGGTGACCCGCCGTTCGGGCCGGCAATTCGTGGTTTCCGTCGACGATGCCGAAACGGGTGCGGGTGTGCTGGCCGGTGTCGTCGCGCGGACGGACTGAACCGATGTTGATCCGAGTGGATCCGGCGCGGCCGGAACCGCTGGCCGACCAGATCGCGGCCTGTATCCGGCGCGCGATCGCCGACGGCGAGGCGCCCGCCGGTACCCGCCTGCCCGGCGCCCGTGAGCTGGCGGGATCGCTGGACGTCAGCATCCACACCGTACTGGCCGGATATCAACGGTTGCGCGACGAAGGTCTGCTCGAATTGCGCCGGGGTCGCGGCGCCACGGTCCGCGCCGGGATTCCCGACGGACGGGCGGCCGTGGTCGATCTGGCTCGGCAGCTCGTGGCCGCCGCCCGGCGCATCGACCTCGACGAAACGGAACTGATCGAATTGGTTCGCGCCGCCGCGCGCTGACCGGCCCGCTAGGCGCCCACCCCGGTTACGGCCGGGGTGGAACGTCCGGTGTGGCGGCCGAGCCCGTAGTGCCCGCGCAGTGTGCTCTCGGTGTACTCGGTGCGGAACAGCCCACGCGCCTGCAGGATCGGCACGACGTGATCGACGAAATCGCGCAGCCCGCCCGGCAGGTACGGCGGCATCACATTGAACCCGTCGGCGGCCCCGGCCTCGAACCATGACTGCAGATCGTCGGCGATCTGTTCGGGGGTACCGGCGATGGTGCGGTGCCCGCGGCCGCCGCCGAGCGCGGCGATCAACGTGCGTACCGTCAGCGATTCACGGGCGGCCAGATCCTTGACCAGCTGATATCTGCTCTTGTTGCCCTGGATCTGCTCGATCGGGGGCAGCGGCGGCAGCGGAGCGTCGAGTGGATGGCCGGTCAGATCCAGGCCGAGCATCTGCGAGAGCTGGCGCAGCGAGTACTCCGGCGAGATCAGATCGGTGAACTCCTGTTCGAGCCGGAGGGCCGCCGCCTCGGTCTCGGCGATGAACGGCACGATACCGGGCAGGATCTTCACCTCGTCGGGATTACGTCCGTGCCCGGCCGCCAGCGCCTTCACCTCCCGGTAGAACTCCTGGCCCTCGGGGATCGAGCGTTGCGCGGTGAAAACGGCTTCGGCGTAGCGGGCGGCGAAATCCTTACCGCTGGTCGAGGAACCGGCTTGGACGAGCAGCGGACGCCCCTGCGCCGAGGGCGGCACATTGAGCGGTCCGCGTATCTTGAACCGTTCACCGTGGTGGTCGACGGTGTGTACCTTGGCCGGATCAGCGAATATCCCGGACTCGGGGTCGAGTACGACGGCATCCCGCTCCCAGGAGTCCCAGAGCGCCGTCGCCGCGTCGACGAACTCCGCCGCGCGTTCGTATCGGCCATCGTGGTCGGGGACCCGGTCGTAACCGAAATTGGCGGCCTCGTCGGCGGTGCCGGAGGTGACGATGTTCCACCCGGCCCGGCCGCCGCTGATCTGATCGAGCGAGGCGAATTTACGAGCCAGGTTGTAGGGCTCGTTGTAACCGGTGGACGCGGTGGCGATGAGACCGATGTGTTCGGTGACCACCGCCATCGCCGACAACAGGGTGATGGGTTCGAACACCGCCTGGGTATTGCGTTCGATCCGCGGGCCCACCGCCAGACCGTCGGCGAAGAACACCGAATCGAGCCGGCCGCGTTCGGCGATCCGCGCGAGCTCCTGGAAATGACCGACCCGCAGTACATCGCGCGCTTCGGTGCGCGGATGCCGCCAGGCCGCCTCGTGGTGGCCGACGCCCATGAGGAACGCGTTGAGATGGAGATGGTGCGACATCACTACCTGTCTAGAGAGCAACGCGCCAGCGGGACAGCCGACGCTCGACGAACACCAGGACCGCGTTGAAGGCCAGGCCGACCAGCGCGATGGCGATGATCCCCGCGTACATATCGGGAATCTGGAAGTTGAGCTGCGCAGCCGTGATCAGGTATCCGAGTCCGGCCTTCGCCCCGACCATCTCCGCGGCGATGAGCACCAGGATCGACGAGGCCGCGGCCATCCGCAGACCGGTGAAGATGGTCGGCACCGCGGCCGGCAGCACCACCTTGTAGACGAGCGCGAGCTGGGAGAAGCCCAGCGAACGAGCGGATTTGACGAGCAACGGATCGACCGTGCGCACCCCGGAGATGGTGTTGAGCAGAATCGGGAAGGTGCAGGCGTAGATCACCAGTGCCACCTTCGAGGTCTCACCGATACCCAGGATCAGGACGAACACCGGGAGCAGCGCCAGTGCCGCGGTATTGCGGAACAGTTCGAGCACGGGGTTCAGAAAATCGGCTACCGGCCGATACCAGGCGATCGCGACACCCAGCGGTACCGCGATCGCCACCGCGATCACGAACCCGGTGAGCGCGCGGGACAAACTGGT
>JABFXT010000261.1 GCA_013361595.1 Nocardia sp.
GCATATCTGGCGGACGTCGTCGCCGAACACCGGATCACGACAGTACATTTCGTACCGTCGATGCTCGAGGTCCTGCTCGACACCGCGGGGAACACGCTGCCGTCGGTCCGGCGGGTGTTCGTCGCCGGTGAGGCGCTGGCCCAGCGCACGGCCGATCGTGCCGCACGGATGTTCGGTGGCGCCGAGGTCGTGAACTGGTACGGTCCGGCCGAGGCCGAGGTCGTCACCGCGCACCGGTGCCTGCCCGGGGAGAGCCCGCGGGCGACCGTGCCGATCGGCCGCCCGGTCGCCGGAATGCGGGTCTATGTCCTGGATTCCCGGTTGAACCCGGTTCCGCCGGGTGTGGTCGGCGAACTGTACGTGGCGGGTGTCCAGACCGCTCGCGGCTACCACGGCCGCCCCGGCACCACCTGCGCCGCGTTCGTGTCCCATCCGTTCGGTGCGCCGGGGGAGCGGCTGTACCGCACCGGTGATCTGGTCCGCTGGAACCGGTCCGGTGATCTGGAGTTCGCCGGCCGGGCCGATTTCCAGGTCAAGGTGCGCGGGCAGCGGGTCGAACCCGGCGATATCGAGGCCGCGTTGGATGCGTTGCCGGAGGTGGCCCGGGCGGTCGTCGTCGCGACGACCGATCGGATCGTGGGTTACGTGACTCCGGCAGCGGGCGCGGTCGTCACCGGCCGCGAACTCCGTGACCGGGTCGCCCGGACGCTGCCGGGCTATCTGGTACCGGCGGCCGTTGTGGTGCTCGACGCGATTCCGCTCACCGCCAATGGCAAACTCGACCGTTCGGCACTGCCGCTGCCGGTGTTCGAGGAGGGTGCGGAGTTCGTGGCCCCGCGTACCGAGCGGGAGACCGTGCTGGCGGCGATCGTCGCCGATCTCACCGGATCCGGCCGGGTGAGTGCGACCGCCGACCTGTTCGAGATCGGTGTCGATTCGCTGTCGGCGGCCCGGCTGGCCGCCCGGGCGGAAGCGGCGCTGGGTGTCGAGGTCGGCATCCGGGATATCTTCGACGAGCCGTCGATCGCGGGCCTCGCCGAACGTCTCACCGGCCGCGAACCCAGCGCGATCCGGCCACCCACGGCCCGGGCGCGTCCGGCGACCGTCCCCCTGGCGGCGGCCCAGCGCCGGATGTGGTTGCTCAATCAGTACGACACCGATTCGGCGGCGTACAACATCTGTTTCGCGGCCCGGCTGACCGGCCCGCTGGACGTCGACGCATTGCGGGCGGCGTTCCTGGACGTGACCGTCCGGCACGAACCGCTGCGGACCGTGTATCCGACGGTCGGCGGTGAGCCGTGCCAGGTGGTCCTGGACGCCGCGGCCGATCCGGCCGACCTGCTGCCCGCCGCCGAACAGGTGGACGGCGACGCCGAATCGGCCGAGCTGATCCGGCGGGTCGCCGGGACCGGATTCGATGTCGCGGCGGCGGTCCCGGTCCGGGCACGGTTGTACCGCACGGGCACCGATGAGCACGCCCTGGTGGTCGTGGTGCACCATATCGCCGCCGACGGCGCCTCGGTGCCGGCGTTGGCCCGGGACGTGTTCACCGCTTACGCCGCCCGGGTGCAGCGGCGCGAACCGCAGTGGCGGCCACTGGCGGTGCAGTACGGCGACTACGCCCTCTGGCAGCAGGAACGGCTCGGTGCCGAGGACGATCCCGCCTCCCTCGTCGCCCGGCAGATCGCCTACTGGAAGGACGTTCTCGGCGACGCCCCCGAACTGCTGGCCCTGCCCACTGACCACCCGCGACCGGCCGTCGTCACCTCGGCCGGCGACAGCGTGCGGTTCACTGTCCCGCCGCGGCTGCACGAGGCCGTCGTGCGGCTCGCCCACGACGAAGGCGTGACCGTCTTCGTGGTCCTGCACACGGCACTGGCCGTGCTGCTCGCCCGCACCGCGCACACCGACGATGTCTCGGTCGGCACGCCGGTCGCCGGTCGCGGCCACGAGGCGTTCGACGATCTGGTCGGAATGTTCGTCAACACGGTCGTGCTGCGTACCCGGGTCCGGGAAGATCTGTCCTTCCGCGAACTGCTGGCGCAGGTGCGCGGCGTGGATGTGGCCGCGCTCGACCACGCCGACGTCGCCTACGAACGGCTCGTCGATGTGCTCGGGCGTCCGCGATCGACGGCGTACACCCCGCTGTACCAGGTGATGTTCGGTTTGCAGAACACCGGATCGGCACGTTTCGAATTGCCGGGTGTGGGTGTCGAACTGCTCGATCCCGGAATTGTCCAGGCCAAAACCGATCTCACCGTGCTGCTGGCCGAGCGGACCGAGGACGGCCACAGTGCCGGTATGGACGGTGAGATCCTCTACGCCACCGACCTGTTCACCGCACGGACCGCCGAAGCGCTGGCCGAGCGGTTCGTGCGGATCCTCGAATCGGTCACCACCGATGCGGCCGGTGTGGTCGGCGGTATCGATCTGCTCACCCCGGAGGAGACCGCACAACTCGTTCCCGCCGTCGGTGGCGAAGCCGTAACTCCCTGTCTGCTGCCGGATATCCTGGCCGCCGCCGTCGCGGCGCATCCCACGGAAATCGCCCTGGTCGGCGAGACCGGCACGCTGACCTACGCCGAACTCGATCGCCGATCGGAACTGCTGGCCGGCTATCTGCTGTCCCGGGGTGCGGGTCCCGGCACGTATATCGCGCTGGCGATCCCGCGCTCGGTGGAATACCAGATCGCCATGTGGGCGATCACGAAGACCGGTGCCGCCTTCGTCCCGGTGGATCTGCGGCATCCGCGGGAGCGGATGACCCATATGGTCATCGACGCCGGCGCGGCCTTCGGTCTCACCGTCCGCGCCGCGCGCGCGGCGCTGCCCGGCGATATCGACTGGTCGGTGCTCGACGATCCGGATACCGAGGCCGAGATCGGCACGCAGCCCGGTCTCTTCGATGCGGCCGCCGTCCGTCGCCGCACCCGGATCGAGGACGCGGCCTACCTGATCTACACCTCCGGATCGACCGGAACGCCGAAGGGTGTGGTGGTGACCCACGAGGGTCTGGCGAACTTCGCCGCCGCGCAGCGGATCCACTACTCGGTGGACCGGACCGCCCGGGTGCTGCACGTCGCCGCGCCCGCCTTCGACGCGGTCCTGCTCGAGGCGCTGATGGCCGGTGCGGCGGGGGCCGCGCTGGTGATATCGCCGCCGGATGTGTTCGGTGGCGCCGAACTGGCCCAGCTGATCCGTACCCAGGAGGTCTCGCACGCGTTCCTGACGCCGAGCGTGCTGGCGACCGTGTCACCCGCCGATCTCGAATCGGTGCGCGTGCTGGCGGTCGGCGGTGAGATGGTGTCGGCCGAGCTGGTCGCCGCATGGGCGCCCGGCCGGCAGCTGCACAATATCTACGGGCCGACCGAAGCGACGGTCGTCCTCACCATGAGCGCGCCGGTACGACCCGGCGGGCCGATCGATATCGGTGGCCCGATCCGCGGCGCGCAGGCGGTCGTCCTGGACGCTCGATTGCGGCCGGTACCTGTCGGTGTGGCCGGTGAGCTCTATCTGGCGGGCGGCGCCCTGGCACGTGGATACCTGAACCGGTCGGCGCTGACCGCCGGCGCGTTCGTCGCGAATCCGCACGGTGGACCGGGTTCGCGGATGTACCGGACCGGCGATATCGTGCGCTGGACCGCCGGGCACACCCTGGAGTATGTCGGCCGCAGCGATTTCCAGATCAAGAGTCGTGGTCAGCGGATCGAACTCGGCGAGATCGATGCCGCGCTGGTCGCGCAGCCCGGCGTGGCGGCCGCCGTCACCGTCGCCCGGCCCGGCCCGGACGGGCGGGCCCGGCTCGGGGCCTACCTCGTCGGTGAATCCGGCACGGAAGTCGAACCGGCGGCCGTGCTGGATCGGCTCGCACGGGTACTACCGGCCCATATGCTGCCCGCGGCGATCACCGTGCTGGACCGGATGCCGCTCGCCCCGACCGGCAAAGTGGACCGGAAAGCGCTCCCGGAACCGGTATTCGAAGCGCCGGAAACCGGCGACGTCGCACCGGCCACCGATCTGGAACGCACCATCGCCGCGGCGTTCGCGGATGTGCTCGGCGTGCCGTCGGTGGGGGCGACCACATCGTTCTTCGCGCTGGGCGGCGATTCCATCATGTCGATCCAGCTGGCCGCGCGGTTGCGGGCCGCCGGTGTGATCGTGCGGGCCCGCGATATCTTCGAATGCCGGACCGTACGGGCACTGGCGCAGGTCGCCGCGGACGCGACCCAGGTGACACTCGCGGAACTGCCCGGAGGCGGGATCGGTGAGATCCCGAGCACGCCGATCGTCACCTGGTTCGGCGAACGGCTCGGCGCGGCCGGGAGGTTCGCCCAGTCGATGCTGGTGCGGTTGCCCGGTGATGCCGATCTCGCCGATATCACCGCGACGGTGCAGGCCCTGCTCGACCAGCACGATATGCTCCGATCCCAACTGCGCGAAGGCCGCCTGCGAGTACTCCCGGTCGGCGCGGTCGGCGCGCCGGATTCGATTCTCGTGCGGACCTTCCGGGCCGACGAGGCACCGGGCGGTGCCGGTTTCACCGCCGTGGCCGAGGCGGCGCTCGCGGCGGCGGCCGACCGGCTCGATCCGGCGGCGGGCCGGATGCTGCAGATCGTGTGCCTGCTGCCCGACCCGGGCGTCGAGGGGGCGGGCCGGGCCCTCATCGTGATCCACCACCTGGCCGTCGACGGTGTTTCCTGGCGCATCCTGATCCCCGATTTCGCGACCGTCTGGCAACAGATCGCCGAGGGGCGCGCGCCCGAGCTGCCCGCCCAGGGCACCTCCATGCGCCGGTGGGCGCATGCCCTGACCGATGCGGCCGGCGATCGGGCCGGTGAATTCGAGCTGTGGCGGCGGATGAGCGAAGCGCCGGAACCGCTGCTGGGCCGGGCACCCTTGGACCCGGCGATCGACACCCAGGCGACGGTCCGGCATCTCACGGTCACCCTGCCTGCCGCGCTGACCGCGGACCTGCTGGACGTGGTGCCCGCGGCGGCCCGCGGGAAAACCGACGACGCGCTGCTCGCGGGACTCACCGTGGCCCTGGCTCGCCGGCGGGAGCGGCGCGGTGCAGCTCACCCGGGCGTGCGGATCCTGTTGGAGGGCCACGGCCGGGAGGAACAGCTCGTCCCGGGCGCGGACCTCTCGCGTACGGTCGGCTGGTTCACCAGCGCCTATCCCGTGGCGCTGGACCCGGCAGGCGTCGACACCGGGGATATGCGCGCGGTGGTGAAATCGGTCAAGGACCAGTTGCGGGCCATCCCGGACAAGGGCATCGGATACGGTCTGCTGCGTTATCTCGACCCCGCCACCGGTGCCCGGCTGGCGACCGCGCCGGAACCACAGATCAGCTTCAACAATCTCGGCCGTGCCGGTGTCGATATCACCGCACTGTCGGATCTGGCCTGGGTGCCGACCGGGGAGGAGTTCGACCAGCGCGGCGCGTTCGATCCGGATATGCCCGCGGCGGCGGTGCTCACCATCGATGTGAACACCACCGATACGGCGGCGGGCCCGGTGTTGTCGGCGCATATCGGCTATGCCTCGCGGCTGCTCGATCGCGCGGAGGTCGAGGAACTCGCCGGCGACTGGGTCGAGGCACTGCGCGAGATCGCCGGAGCGGCACGGGCGGACCGCGATTGGGGTCTGTCGCCCACCGATGTCCCGCTCGTTCCGGTCACCCAGTCCGATCTCGATTCCTTCGCCGTTCGCTACGGCCCGCTCACCGATGTGTGGTCGCTGGCACCGCTGCAGGTGGGTCTGCTGTTCCACGCCGAATTCGCCGCGGGCGAACTGGATGTATACACCGCGCAGTCGGTACTGACCCTGGCGGGCACGGTCGACGCGAACCGGCTCGAGCGGGCCGCGCGGGCGCTGCTCGAACGGCATCCCAACCTGCGGGCCGCCTTCACCCGGACAGCCGACGGTGTGGCCGCGCAGATCGTTCCCGCCGCCGCGGCACTGCGCTGGTTCCGCGCCGTCGTCGCGGGCGCCGGGGCCGAGCTGGACCGGTTGATCGAAGCCGAACGGGCGGTGGTGTTCGACCCCGCCGATCCGCCGCTGCTGCGTTTCCTCGCGATCACGGTGGGGCCGGGCGATCTGCGGCTCGTAATGACGGCACACCACCTCCTGCTCGACGGTTGGTCGTTGCCGTTGCTGACCCGGGAACTGATCGGTTTGTACGCGGTGGGCGACCGCATCGATCTACTGCCCGCCGCACCGTCCTATCGCGACTATCTGGAATGGCTCGACGGCCGTGACCACGATGCCGGGGTCCGAATATGGCGCGAGGCCCTGGGTGTTTCCACCGAACCCACACTGGTCGGCGATCCACACACCGCGACAGTGGCCGATATCCCCGTCGATCTGCCGCTGGTGCTCGATCGCGTCACCACCGAGCGGTTGACCGGATTCGCCCGCGACCGGGCGGTCACCATGGCCACGATCGTGCAATTCGCCTGGGCGGTGGTACTCGGCAATCTGCTGGGCACCGAACGGGTGGCCTTCGGTAGCACCGTTTCCGGCCGGCCCGCCGATCTGGCCGGGGTGGAGTCGATGATCGGGCTGTTCATCAATACGATCCCGGTGCTCGTCGATGTCACCCGGAGCCGGTCGGTCATCGATGCGCTGGATCGCCTGCAGGCGGACAACACCCGGCTGCTGGACCACCACTACCTCGAGCTGTCCGAGATCATGGCGGCGGCACACAGTCCGCAACTCTTCGACACGCTGGTGGTCTTCGAGTCCTATCCGGTCGACAGCAGTGGTCTCGGGAAGACCGATATCGACGGTATGCGGGTCGTCGCGGCCGAGGGCCGCGACGCCGCGCACTATCCACTGCTGGTGCAGGCGCATCAGACCGAGGAACTGCACATCCGCGTGCGGTACCAGCGGGCTCGGGTGGACGACCGCACGGCGGCCGGTCTCGCGTCCCGGCTCGCCATCGTGCTGCGCGCGATCGCCGCCGACCCGGCGGTACCGCTCGGCGCGATCGATCTGCTCACCGCCGCCGAGCGCGCCGAGCTCGTCCCGGCCCCGGGCGATCGTGCCGAGGTGCCGTGCTCGATGTGGGAGCTGCTGGCGGCCGGCGCGGCGATAGATCCCGGTGCCGCCGCCCTGATCGCGGACGGACAGACCGTGTCCTATCGGGAACTGGACGTGCGCTCGGACCGGCTGGCGCGGAAGTTGATCGACTGGGGTGTCGGCCCGGGCGACCACATCGCGCTGGCACTCCCGCGGTCGATCGAATTCGTGGTCGGTCTGTGGGCGGTGACCAAAACCGGTGCCGCGATCGTGCCGATCGATACCCGCAACCCCGCCGACCGGATCGCGCTCATGGCGGAACACGCCCATATCCGGGTCGCGCTCAGCGGTCGCGCGGTGCGGGGTCTGCTGCCGGACTCGGTACGGACGATGGAACTCGACGATCCGGCGGTGCGGGAGTCCGTCGCCGCCTACCCGCCGGGCCCGATATCCGATGCGGAGCGGGTGCACACCCCGCATATCCGGGATACCGCGTACGTGCTCTACACCTCGGGTTCGACGGGTGTGCCCAAGGGCGTGGCGGTCGCGCACGAAGGGCTGGCGAATTTCGCCGCCGAGCAGCGCAGACGTTTCGATATCGGCAGCGGGTCGCGGGTCCTGCAGGGTTCGGCTCCCGGTTTCGACGTCCTGATCCTGGAGGTACTGCTGGCCCACAGCAACGGCGCGGTGCTGGTGCTGCCGCCGCCGGAGGTTTTCGCGGGTCCCGAACTGGCGCAACTGATCCGGACGCAGCGGGTGTCCCACGCGTTCCTGACACCCAGTGTGCTGGCGACGCTGGCACCCGAGGGCCTGGACACCCTGCGGGTGCTGGTGGCGGGCGGGGAAGCGGTGACCCCGGACACGGTGGCGGTATGGGCGCCGGGCCGGCGCCTGCTGAACGGTTACGGCCCCACCGAGGCCACCATCCTGGCCTGTATGAGCGCCCCGCTGGAACCCGGTGCCGCGGTGACCATCGGTGAGCCGCTGCGCGGCGTCACGGCACTCGTGCTGGACGCGTGGCTGCGTCCCGTCCCGCCCGGCGTAGTGGGTGAACTGTATCTCGCGGGTGTGCAACTGGCGCGCGGATACCTGGGCCGCCCGGTGACCACGGCGGCCGCGTTCGTGGCGAATCCGTTCGGCGCCGCGGGATCACGGATGTACCGCACCGGCGACCTGGTGCGCTGGACTCCCGACCGCACACTGGACTACCTCGGCCGCCGGGATTTCCAGGTCAAGATCCGTGGCCAGCGCATCGAACTCGGCGAGATCGAGGCCGTGCTGGCCGGCTGCCCCGGCGTCGATCACGCGGTGGTCGTCCTGCGGCCCGACGAGCGGGGCCGCTCCCGGCTCGCCGGTTATCTGGCCGGTGACGAGACGGTGGAGCTCGGTGCGGTCCGGGCGGCGGTTCGCGCGCAGTTGCCGGCGCATATGGTGCCCGAGGCATTCACCCTGCTCCCCGAGCTGCCGCTCACCACGAGCGGGAAACTCGACCGCCTGGCCCTCCCGGCACCCGAGTTCGGGTCCCGCCGCGAATGGGTGGCGCCGGAAACCGACGCGCAACGCTGTGTCGCGGAGGTTTTCGAACGCGTACTCGATATCGAGAAGGTCGGCGCCACGGACGGCTTCTTCGACCTGGGCGGCAACTCGCTGTCGGCCACCCGGGCGGCGGCTCAGTTGAGCGCGGCGACCGGCGTCCGGGTCGGCGTGCGGGAATTGTTCGAGGCACAGACGGTGGCCGATCTCGCCGCGAACCTGACCGCCCTCACCCGCGAGCAGCGGCCGCCGCTGGTCGCCCGGACGCGGCCCGCGCGGGTGCCCCTGTCCCCGGCTCAGCAGCGGATGTGGTTCCTCAACCAGTTCGACACCTCGGTGGGCGCCTACAACATCCCGATGGTCATCAGATTGCGTGGCGAACTCGATACCGGTGCCCTGCGCCGGGCCTGCGCTCTGGTCGTGGAACGCCACGAGGCGCTGCGCACCGTGTTCCCGGCGACCGAGGGTGTGCCGCACCAGGTGGTGGTCCCGGCGGCAGCGGTCGTCCCGGATCTGATCCCGGTCGCGGT
>JABFXT010000158.1 GCA_013361595.1 Nocardia sp.
TAGTAGGGAGGGTGCTCTCGGAATAGGGACAGGGGCAACTCCCGGCGCCCGGGCGTTGTTGCTGGCGTGCACGAGAACAGCGAGGTATGAGAGTTGCGGCGAGAGGATTCGGCCGAGGACCGATGAGCCCGGAACCGGCCCGTTCGACAGCACAGGCGCCCGGGAGCGACGATCACAACCATGGCAGGTAAAACGCACCGCTACGAATGTCGCACCGATTGGACCGGGGCAGGTGAGCGAGGAACGGTGGATTACCGCTCCTACGACCGCGCCCACGTCTCCCGCGTACCCGGTCGCCCCGACCTGCCGGGTTCCGCGGACCCGGCTTTCCGTGGCGACCCGACTCGCTGGAATCCGGAACTGCTGCTCCTGGCATCGCTGAGCCAATGTCATCTGCTGTGGTACCTGCATCTGTGCGCGGTCGGTGGGGTCACGGTTCTGGAATACCGCGACGACGCGGTGGCCACCATGACCGAGGACAGCGACGGTGGTGGGCGGTTCACCGCGGCCGAACTGCGCCCGGTGGTCACGGTCGCGTCCGCGGAGATGGTGGACCGGGCCCGCGAGTTACACGGTGTGGCCCACACCAGATGTTTCATCGCGGCCTCGGTGAACTTTCCGGTCACCCATTCGCCGCGGATCGAGGTCGCCGCGGGTTGAGCCGGCTCAACCCGCGCCCAGGGCCGCGTCGATCCGGTCCATCACCTGTTGCCAATACGCCCGCTGCTGTTCGCGCTGGCCGGGGCTCGACATCCGCTCTTGATGGAAACGCAGCCGGGTACGATCGCCGGTGGCGGCAGTGAGTGCGACCTGCACGGTGGTGGGACCGTAGGTGAGGCGGATCCGGTCGCCGGGACGGTAGCTGCGGATCTCGCCGGTCACCCCGGTATCGGTGCGATACGGGGCCCCGGGCTCGGGTGCTGGCTCGGCACCCGAGCCGAGCCAGCAGGCCAGGCCCGCGGGGCCGGTGAGATAGTCCCAGACGACATCCGGCGGGTGCGGCAGGGTACGGGATACGCCGATCTGCCATCCCGCGTCGGCGGTGAGTCCAGTGGGCATGATGGTCATCCTTTCTCGGGGTGGCGCGCGCGGTGCGTGCGCACTTTGTCGCGGTTGCCGCAGTGCTCCATCGAGCACCACCGGCGGCGGCCGGGACGCGAGGTGTCGACGTAGATCAGTTGGCAGTCCGCGGCCGCGCAGGTGCGGATACGGTGGGCGTAGTGGACGGTGAGCAGGTCGATCGCGTCCCGGGCCACCGTCGACAGCAGTTCGGTGCCGGACCCCGGGGACCAGGTGCGGGCCCCTGATCGAGTGAGGCCGGGGATCAGGGGCGGGGCGGCGGCGAATTCGTTCAGCAGGTCGAGATCGCCGGCGCTCGGTGATTCCGTGCGGGCGCGGGCGTGGGCGATTTCGAAGAGGGTGTCGCGGAGACGCCGGGTGGCGGTGACCTCGGCGCCGGTGACGGTGAGTTCGGGTGTCGGGGTGAGCCTGCAGCGGCCGGCCCAGGCGATCAGATCGTCGGGGGTGTGCAGTACTTCGTAGACCCGGTACGGGCCGGGGCCTCCGGTGGGGAGCAGTTCCAGGCACAGTGCGCCGGGGTCGAAGTGGTAGGCGACGCCGGCGCGGGAGCGCAGTATCAGGCCGGAGGGCATGTAACTACTTTAACCGGTTACATGCGGCCCGGACGAGGTGAACTCCCATTTCCGGGAAGAATCCGATATCGCCGGCGGGTCTCCCGCCGCGACCGGATACACCGGCGTGCTACCAGACCAGAGTGAAGTCCGGGATACGTACCCGGCCGAAGAACCGCTTCGCGATATCGCTGCCGTCGCAGTTGTAGCCGTTCATGATGTCGGCCAGTTCGGTCGCCAGCTCCTGCAACTGCGGGCTGACACATTCGATACCGTCGTCGAGCACCCAGCCCCATTCCCGCGGCACATTGTCGATGGTGATATCGATACATCCGTGGTGTGGCAGATCGACGGTGATCTCGATCTGGACCGGTGCGTCACCGAGCGGATCCCGGATCGCCGGCTCGCCCAGCCGGGTCTGCGGGGCGAACATGATGCGGCCGAGCGCGATATCGGCGCGGATCATCTCGGCGACCGACCGCAGATCCGCATGTTTACCGACGCGATGATGGCGATTTCCGTACGTCCGGTCACCGGTCGCCGAATAGCCGGACCGGTCCAGCATCCGGTCCAGCATGCGCTGCGCGGTCGCGCGCTCGTCGGCACCGGTGTTGGGGTGCTCGATGAGCGCACGCAGGCGCATGATCCGATGGCTCGTAATGATCGCCATACCTGGAAGGGTATCGAAATCGATGCCCTTCCGGCGGGTCAGTCGCGGGTGCGTCCCCCGGAACCTCCCGCGCTCGCGATCACCGTCGTCAGATGCTCATCCGGAGTCAGCGCGACCCCCGCGCCCCGGACGGCGGCCGGTGAACGGACAGCCGTCCAGATCTCCAGCACCCCGAACAGCGTGATACAGCAACCCGCGACGAGAGCCAGGGTCTCGATATCGTCGAACGGCGCGATCGCGATCACCAGTCCGGCCGTGAGGGTCAGCAGACCGAACACTTCCTGTTTCCCGCTGCCGGTCACCTCGTCGTCGTCCCACACCCCCGCCACCGCGTGCGCGATACCCCGCACCGACCACGCCAATCCCAGCCACATCGCCAGCAGCAGGGTCCAATCCCCCGCCCGGAAGCACAATGCCGCGGTCAGTAGCGAAACCAGTGCGGCCAGTAGCAGCAGCGCCCGCGGGAACCGGCCCAGCCGGCTCCCGAACGCCACCGCCGCCAGAGTCACCGCGCTGCACAGCAACGAGAACATGAACAGATTGCCGACCGTACTCAGCGATTTGTCCGGCCAGATCACTGTCGCCACCCCGATCACCACCGAACAGACCCCCATCGCCAGCACCGTCTGGCGGACACCGCGGCCGAACACCGGAGCAGCGTCCGCTTCCTCGTAGGTCGGCATAGCAGAATGATATGGGTCCGCGCCCGTATTGCCCAACGGTTGCCGCGAGTGTCCCGCCATCGCTCGACGCCGTGGCCGCCCGCCCCGGCCTACCATCTTCGATTCACGTTCAGGGACACAGCCCGGAGTAACCCCCGCGGCGCGACGACCCCTCGACACCACCTGCGCAAACCCGGCAGCGGCCGGAACCGGGGCTACAGTCGCCCCAGTCCCGCACACACGCACCGGGCAGGAGGCGACGTGACCGTTCCCGCACTGGCCTGGGTATGCGCACTCGCACTGATCGCCGCGCTGCTGCTGTTCGATTTCTACTTCCATGTCCGCAGCGCGCACACACCGTCGCTGACCGAGGCCGCGGTCTGGTCTGCCGCCTATGTCGGTATCGCCGTGGCGTTCGGATTCGGGGTGTGGATACTCGGCGGGACGACGATGGGGGTCGAATACTTCGCCGGCTACATCACCGAAAAAGCCCTGTCGGTGGACAACCTGTTCGTCTTCCTGATCATCTTGACCACCTTCCGGGTCCCGAGTGCGGCCCAGCAGAAAGTGCTGCTGGTCGGGATCGTGTTCTCCCTGGTGGTACGCACCGGATTCATCTTCGTCGGCGCCACCCTCATCAACCGGTTCGCGTGGGTGTTCTACGTGTTCGGAGCGGCGCTGCTGATCACCGCCGGGAACATGCTGAAACCGGAGAGCGAGGACAGCCATTCCGGCGATACGTTCGTCCTGCGCCTGGCCCGCCGGTTCCTGCGCACCACCGACACCTACGACGGCGACAAACTCGTCACCGTGGTCGACGGCCGCCGCCGGCTGACGCCGATGCTGCTGGCCATGGTCGCCATCGGCGGCACCGACGTACTGTTCGCGCTGGATTCGATCCCCGCCATTTTCGGGCTCACCCAGAACGTCTTTCTCGTCTTCACCGCGACCGCGTTCTCCCTGCTCGGCCTGCGCCAATTGTTCTTCCTGCTGGAAGGGCTGCTGGATCGATTGATCTATCTGGGTTTCGGACTGGCCGCGATCCTGGCCTTCATCGGGGTGAAACTCGTTCTGCACGCCCTGCACGAGAACAATGTGCCGTTCATCAACCACGGGGACCCGGTACCGGTGACCGAGATATCCACCGCCGCATCGCTGGCGGTGATCGTGGTGGTACTGCTGGTGACGGTCGCCGCGTCCCTGCTCAGCCCGGCGGGACGCGCCCAGACCGCGGTGGCCAATGCCCGCAGGCACGCGACCCGCTATCTCGATCTCGGCTACGAGGCCGATCAGGCACTGCGCGAACGCACCTACACGGAGATGACCGCCGAGGAGGACACGATCGCCGCGTTGCCGCGGAAGTACACGCGGCGGATCCGGGAGGGCGAAACCGAACTGATGGCGCTGCTGGAACGAGCCCATCTCGTGCACGCGGACCGGATCACGCGGATGGAAGCCGGTCTGCCGCTGCGCATGTGAAAAGCGGGCAGCGAAAAGTTAACGTGGTCACAATTTTTCGCTAACACGTTAACGAAACGGACACGCTGCGGGTAGCGACCGGGAAACACTGCTCGCCCACGATCGTCTGGCGGCGCGTATGCCGGTACGGGCCCACCGAGCACACCCACTGGATGAGACCTGCGCAGCGGGTGGCTCGATGTCCATTTGCTGCAAGACAAAGGCTGTAGACAGATGCAAACTCGCCGGTACATCGCCGCTTCCCTGCTCGCCGTCGCCGCTCTCGGCGCCACCTCCGCCACCTCCTACGCCGCGCCGGCTCCCACCGCGCCCGACAACGGTTCCACCCTGCAGACCGACATCATGCCGGGAATCCACTACACCGCGAGCATCGTCGACAGCTCGGTCGTGCTGCGCACCCAGGGCGGATCGCTCACCGTGCAGGGCAGCCAATTCCAGGTCCTCGACGATCAGGGCCGCCTCGTCGCCGGTCTGCCCCTCACCTACCTCAAAGACGGTAAGGAATGGCCGATCGCGGCCCAGGTCGACGGGAACACCGCCACGTTCACCCCGAGTACCGATCCGGCACAGGCCCGCCCGGCGGCCATGTTGCAGCCGGTCGGTGCCGAGGACTTCGACAGTGCCCTGAGCATGGCCGCCACCCAGTTCGGCCTGGCCACCGGTATCGGCACCCTGCTGGGCAGCCTCATCGGCGGAGCGCTCGGCTGTGTCGCCGGCGCGGTGATCGGTGCCCCGCTGGTGGTTCCGACCTTCTTCGTCGGGCCGATCGGGTTGTGTATCACCGGGGCCGCGGCCGGGGTCACCCTCGGTGTCGCCGCGGGTGTGGTCCTGATCGGGGTGCCGGTCGGGATCGCCGCGGCGCTGCAGTTCTACGACACGGTGTACGTGAAATAACGCGGCAGGGTGTCGGTTGCCCACCGGTTCACTGGTGGGCAACCGACACGGTTGCAGGACCCCGACGACGGGTTCACCGCAATTCCGAGAGGACCACACTGCGGACCGTGGTGCCGTCCGGCGCACTCCACGGCAGGATCACCTGGCCGGAGCGCAGGACCGGTTCCGACCGGCCCAGCACCCGGTGCACCCGCAGTTGTCCGTCGGCGACGGTGATATCGGTTCCGACCGGGTTCTCGGCCGTCGACACCAGCGCCGAGCCTTCGGCGGGAAGTTTCGCGGCAGCGACCAGAACGCCGAGTTCGGGAGTATCGCTTTCGGTACCGTGCTGTGCCTGCGCACCGCCGGCCAGCAGCGCGACCATCCGGTCGACCGCCGTCGGGTCCCGGGTGCCGTCATAGACCCACCGGGTGCCGAGCACTCCGTGTTCCGCAGTGCCCAGCAAGGCATCGGGTTCGGTCTCCCGTTCGGTGTCCCGATAGCTCAGCGGTACGAAATAGGTGATCGGCTCGGCGCTGCCGGTATCGGTGACCACCAGCATCTCGATCCCCACCGCGCCGGCCGGGTCGTCGAGCCGGAAACCACCCACTCGGCGCAGGTCCTCCGCTCTGCCGGGTCCCGAGTACCACGGTCGGCTCGGGAGCCAACGGCCGAGTAGCTCCAGTTTCGACGGTGCCAAGGTCGTGCGATGGATGAGAGCCATACCGGAGATTGTGCTACGTCATCCCGCGTCGCCGGCAGGCACCGGTGCCTGCCGGGTATGTGTCGCGCGTTCGGCCAGTAGAGCGTCGAGCTGACGTTCGGCCCGTTCGGCGCGCGCCAGGGTCTGGGTCCGGGCGTGTTCGAGAGCTTCCAGCCGCTGCGCGGCCTCCGCGCGCGTCTTCTCCAGCCGGTCACCGGCTTCGATACGCGCGGCCGCGAGATCGGCGACGGATGACCGGCGGACTTCGGCCAGTTCAGTGCGCAATGCGTCGGTATCCGCGCGCAGGCGATTCAGCTCCGCCCGCGTCTCCTGCGCGGCCTCGGCGCGTTCGGCGGCCGATCGTTCGGCGCGTTCGAGGGCGCGCTCGGTATCGGCGGCCCGCTGTACCGCCAGGTCGCGTTCGGCCGCGGCCGCGGCTTCGCGCCGGGTGGCGTCCCGGCGCATCCGCTCGACTTCCGTCTCGGCGGCGCGCTGTGCCCGTTCGATCTCCTGGGCGCAGTGATCGCGGAGTCGCTCCTGTTCGGCCGTGGATTCGTTGCGTACGGTGCGTATTTCGGCTTCGGCGGCGCTGCGGGCGGCGAAAACGTCGTCGGCGGCGCGGGCGGTGATCTTCTCGACCTCGCGGAGCGCTTCGTCGCGGTCGCGGACGGCCGCGGTGGTGCGGGCCTCCGCGGCGGCGATACTCGTTTCGGCGGTTTCGGCGGCGAGAGCCGCATCCTCGGCGGCGTCCTCGGCCCGGCCGCGGGCCTCGTGTGCTTCCCGTCGGGCCTGTTCGGCCGTGGCGGCCGCCATTTCGGCTTCGGCGATCCGCCGGGCCGCGTCCGCTTGGACGGCCTGCACCTGCGCCTCGGCGGCGGACGGGTCGGCGAGGGTGTTCATCTCGGTGACCGCGGCGGAGAGGGTGGCGCCGAGTTGGTCGGCGAGGGTGCGGAATTGGGTGAGGAGTTCATCGGCGCGCAGGCGGGCGGTGGTTACCGGGCCCTGTGGTGTCACAGTGACGTTTTCCGTTGGGGTCTCCGACTCCTGTTGTAAGCGCTGCCGCTCTCGCCATGCGCGCCAACGAGTGTGGTCCGGGAGTTCGCAGTACTCGGAGGGGCGGCCGGGGCCGGCGGGTTTGGCGAGGGGGCGAGTGCAGCCGGGGTAGTTGCAGACTGTGGGCACCGGGAAATCGTAGCGTTGTTTCGTTTGATTACTACGTATTTCGACGAAACGTAATCGGCGAGTCGGCCGAAGGGGCTCCGGAGGTCCGATTCGTTCTGACCGCCGATAAGTGAACATTATCGGCGGTCAGGATTGTAGGGTGAGTGAGAACGGCTGATTCGTAATACGTTTCGTTACGTGTCCGCCAACCAAACGAATTGTGTTACGAAATTACCGAGGGGCTCACCGTGACCGAATACGACACCGATCTCGCTCTGCCCGACTCCGTCCGCACCGAACTGCGCCGCGGTGTCACCAGCGTCCTCGTCGACACCGCCGCGCTACGCCAGGTACGCGAACGCTTCGACAGCGAGCAGGCCACCGCGCTCGGCCGCTACCTCACTGCCTCCCAATCCCCCAACACCCTGCGCGCCTACCGCACCGACTGGATCGCCTGGGCCGCCTGGTGCGCCGGCGAAAACCGATGCGCGCTACCGGCCGACCCGCTCGATATCGCCGTCTACCTCGCCGCTGCCGCCGATGCCCGCACACCCGACGGCCGCCACTCCTACAGCCCGGCCACTCTGGAGCGGAAATCCGCCGCCATCGCCGCAGTGCACGCAGCCAACGGGTTACCCGCCCCCACCCGCAGCGATGTCGTCCGACTCACCCTGCGCGGTATCCGCCGCACCCGCCGCGCCCGGCCCACTCGGAAACGGCCGATTCTGCTGCACACCCTCGGCGAACTCCTCGCCGGGCTACCCGAAGCCGGCTGGCCCGGCGAACCCGCCCGGCGTCGCGACACCCTGCTGCTACTCCTCGGCTTCGCCGGGGCCCTGCGCCGCAGCGAACTCGCGGGCCTGCGGATCGCCGATATCCACTTCGGTACCGACCACGGCACCGGCGAACCACTGCTACTGATCCACCTGCCCACAACGAAAACCGATCCCACCGGCATCACCGAACAACGCGTCGCGCTCCCCCGCGGCCGGCAGGCAGCCACCTGCCCGGTCTGTGCCTGCGCCGACTGGATGCAAATGCTGACCGCCGACGCCGCGGCCCCGGGGAGTCTGCGCGACTGGATGGCGGAGCAACCCGCCGTCGACACCCGCATGCATCGTTGCCACGGATACCGCCCCGATCCCCGGCTGCGGCCCGACCGGCCACTGTTCCCCGCGATCAACCGGCACGGCGGGCTGGGTGCCGCCCCGATCTCCGGACGGGCCGTCGCCGAGCTGGTCAAACGCTACGCCGCCCGCGCGGGCCTGGATCCCGCGCTCTTCTCCGGGCATTCGCTGCGCGCCGGTTTCGCCACGCAGGCCGCACTGGGCGGAGCTGCCGACCGCGAGATCATGCGCCAGGGCCGGTGGAGCAACCCTCGCACCGTGCACCGCTATATCCGCACCGCCGACCCGCTCGCCGACAACGCGGTCACCAAACTCGGGCTCTGACAACGAAGCCGGGGTCGGTGCGGATGACGGTGAGGTCTCGGTATGGCATCCGCCGATACCGCGGGTGAGCACATCGCCCGGCGTTAGGCCGGGGTCGCGTCCGATAACCGCGATATACCCTCCGAGCTGGGGTTTTTTCGCCGATGTTTCCCCGAACGTGACCATGGGTGGCGCCCCTGCTGTGCGAGGATATTGAGCGCTCCACGAGTCAGTCCGTTTCAAAACCAACCCTTTGGAAGGATGCTCAGATGGCGCAAGAAACCAGCACTGCCACCCGTTCCAGCAACGGAAGCAGTCAGCAGGAAATCCAGAGCCTGGACGTGCTGCGCATGGGCCTGGACGAGATCCGGCAGGAATGCCAGCAGGCCCGGCAGTACGCGCAGCAGGCTCAGAATATCGCCCGGCAGGTGCAACAGCAGTCTCGCCAGGTGCAGCACCAGTCGCAGATCG
>JABFXT010000029.1 GCA_013361595.1 Nocardia sp.
CCGACACAACAGACCACCGCGTCCGGCTGTGGTTCTCCCGCCTCGGATCCGGATCCGGATTCGCCGGCGGCCCGGGCGGCGTCGATCAGCGCGGACATATCCGGGTAGCTCCCGGCGAAACCGGCCGTCACCGGCAGCCCGGCCGCGGTCAGGACGAGAGCGCCCTCGGCCCGCGCCGCGGATTCGGGTGCGGCCCACTGCACCTCGTAGAGGGGGCGCGATCCCGCGACCCGCCCCTGGCCGAGTACCCGGCTGTGCACCGGGCGGGCCTGGAGCGCCGCCACCGTCAGGACCGGTTCACCTTCGGCGTCGAAGGTTTCGACCCGCAGCGTTTCCGCGCCGGTACGCCGGATCCGCACCCGGACCGCCGACGCGCCGGGACGGAACAACCGCACCCCGTTGAACGAGAACGGCAGCGGCAGTTCGTCCTGCGGCAGCTCGGCGATCCAGGCGTGCACGCCCGCGTGCAGCGCGGCGTCCAGCAACGCCGGATGGATTCCGAAACGGGCCGCGTCGGTGTCGAGTTCGGCGGGCAGCGCCACCTCGGCGAGGATGTCCTCGCCTGTCTGCCACAGCTGCCGCACGCCCTGGAAGGCGGGCCCGTAGCCGAAACCGCGGGCGGCGAGTTCGTCGTAGAGGGTTTCGCCGGAGGTCGATTCGCCGTCGGGCCGCGGCTCCACGTCGTCGATCGTCCCCGCCCCGACCCGCACACCCGGTGCCAGCACACCGCGGGCGTGGACGCTGCCGGAATCACCGGCCGGCTGTTCCCCCGCGACCCGTGAGGCCACGACGAAGCGCCGCCGTCCGTCGGGATCCGGTGCCTCGACACCGACCTGGATATCGACCGCGGTGCCGGCGTCCAGCCGCAGCGGCGCCTCCAACACCAGTTCGTCGATCAGTTCGGTGCCCAGCCGGGCACCCGCCGCCAGCGCCAGTTCCACGAACCCGGTGCCCGGCAGCAGCACTGTGTCGAAGACCTGATGGTCGGCCACCCACGGCTGCGCGTCGATCGCGAGCCGGCCGGTGAACAACCATTCGTCCTTCCCGGGCAACGCCGTCACCGCGGCCAGCAGCGGATGGTCGGCGGCCCGCAGACCCAGCCGGCCCACATCGCCGGTCTCCGCGCCGGCCGGCAACCAGTACCGGGTCCGCTGGAAGGCGTAACTCGGCAACGGAACCCGGTGCGGAGACCGGCCCGCGTACAGCGGTTCCCAGCGCACGGGCGCACCGGCCGCGAACGCGGCGCCCAGGAAGGTGGTGAACCACGCGACCTCGTCGGTACCGCGACGGGCGGCGGCGGCCACTGTCGACCGCGCGTCGATATCGGGCTCCACGGCCAGGCACTGCCGCGCCATCGCCGACAGCGCGGCATCCGGGCCCAGTTCCAGGAACCGCCGGGTTCCGGTCGCCATCAGGGTCCGGATACCGGGTGCGAACCGGACGGCCCACCGGACCTGCCGGACCCAGTGTTCCGGTGTGGTGAGTTCCGCTTCGGCCAGTACACCGCTCATATCGGAGACCACCGGGATCGCCGGCGCGTGATAGGTCATCCGGGCGGCGATCGCGCGGAATTCGTCGAGCATGGGATCCATTCGCGCCGAATGGAAGGCGTGGCTCACCCGCAACCGGGTCGTCTTGCGACCGCGCTCGGTGAAGAGCCGCTCGATCTCCTCGACCGCGTCCTCGTCACCGGAGAGCACCACCGAGTACACACCGTTCACGGCGGCCAGCGACAGCCGCTCCCCGTACCCGGTGAGGGCGGCGGTGGCCTCGTCCTCGGATACCGCGACCGCGACCATCGCCCCGCCGGCCGGGAGGGCACCCATCAGCCGGCCGCGGGCGGCCACCAGCGCGCAGGCGTCGGACAGCGACCAGACTCCCGCCACATAGGCCGCCACGAGCTCGCCGATCGAATGTCCCAGCAGCACATCCGGAGTGGGTCCGAACGATGTCACCAGGCGGTACATCGCGACCTCGAACGCGAACAGGGCCGGTTGGGTGAACTCCGTCCGGTCCAGGACACCGCCGGGATCGGTGAACATCACCTCGCGCAGGGAGCGGCCCAGCAGCGGATCGAATTCCGCGCACACCTCGTCCAGCGCCGCCGCGAACACCGGGAACGCCGCGTAGAGTTCGCGACCCATCCCCACCCGCTGCGCACCCTGACCGGTGAACAGGAACGCGGTGCGCCCACTTCCGGCCGCACCGGCGACCACCCCGGCCGCGTCCGAGGTGTCGCCCTCGGCCAGACCGGCCAGCAACTGCGCCCGGTCCCGGCCCACCACCACACCGCGGTGGTCCAGCAGGGCCCGGGAGCTGGTCAGGGACCAGGAGACATCCCACAGGCCGGTGCCGGTATCGGCGAGCACGTGCTCGCGCAGCGAGCGGGCCTGTGCCCGGAGCCCGGCCTCGGATCTGGCCGAGATGACCCACGGAACGACCGCCGAAGTGATCATCGGCTCGGCCACCGGCGGTTCCGATCCGGCGACCGCGGGATCGTCGGCCACCGGTTCGTCTCCGGCCACCGGCGACGACGGCTGTTCCACCGCCGGTTCGGCCGGCGGTTCCTCGATGATGACGTGGGTGTTGGTACCGCTGACACCGAAGGACGAGACACCCGCCCG
>JABFXT010000775.1 GCA_013361595.1 Nocardia sp.
CCGGGAACTCACCGAAACTGTGCTGCGGGATGCTGTGCCGGCCGGTGACGTGCCGGTCCGGTGCGGTGTTCACGGATCCGAGGCGGCGGGGCGCCGAATCGGCCGCGGCGGGATCCGCGGGAGCGGAACGGAAGCGCGCCCCGGTTTCGGAGACGACGGCGAAGGGGCCGGATTCGGGGGCGGCACCGGTGCCGGCGGGCAGGCCGGCCTGTCCGGCGGAATGCCCGGCGGGCAGGGCCGGAGTGACGGGCGGTTCGATCCGGGCGGTGAGTTCCCGGGGGATCATCACGACTGCCGCCGTGCCGCCGATCGCGGACGGGCGGTAACTGACGGTGAGGCCGTGTTTGCGGGCGAGCCGGCCCACGACGGCGAGCCCGAAGCGGGTGCCGTTGAGCGAGGAGAGGCCCTCGGCGGCGTCGCCTTCGGCACCGGAGACGGTGAGCTGCGCCCGGTGCAGCGAGGATTCGCTCATCACCAGCCCGCTGTCCTCGATGGTCACCACCAGGCCGGCCGGGATCTCCGCCGCGTAGATGTGCACCTCGGTGGTGGGCGGGGAAAACCGGCACGCGTTGTCGACGAGTTCGGACAGCGCGTGGATGACGCCTTCGGCGGCGTGCCCGGCGATGGCGATATCGACGATCGCCCGCAACCGCACCCGCTGATAGCCGCCGACCCGGCCGATGGCCGCGCGCAGGATACGTTCCATGACAATGGGTTTGGCCCAGCGCCGGCCGGTGCGCGCACCGCTGAGGATGGCGATACTGTCGGCCAGCCGCCCGGCCTGCGCGGTGGCGTGATCCATCTTCAGCAGATCGGCCAGCACCGGCTGGTCGGAGTATCGATGTTCCAGATCCTGCAGGCTCGCCAGCATGCTGGTGGTCATGGCCTGCATCCGGCCGGCCGCGTTCGCCAGTGCCGCGATGGCTGCGAGGCGGCGGCGTTCACTGGTCGCGCTGATCTCCTTCTCCGCCGTCACGGCTTGTTCGGCGGCGGCGGCGCGGCGCTCGATTCGCACCAGATGGTCGAGTATTTCGCTGTTGCGGCGCTGTTCGGCGGTGAGGGCCACGCGGAAGTACACGGCCGTCGCGACCGCCGTGCAGGCCGCGACCACCGCGACCGAAATCAAGACGGCCGTGATCATCCGGTCCGCGGGTGCCACCGAGAGAATGGCGGCGGCGAGCAGTCCGATACCCACGCTGACCGAGATCCCCAGGGCGAGCGCCGGAGCCAGCAGCTGCCGTCGGCTCATCCCCCCGGCCGAGGCCACCGGCACGGATTCGTACATAGGTCGGGTACCCCCGCTCGTGCTTGGTCGTGCCGACCCAAACCCGAGCCCGCATCCGGCACCACATCGTGCCCGTTACCGAATCGTCGGACTAGAAGTGGTTTTACTCCGTCCGATTCGGGTACGGGCCGAAGCATATCGGTCTGGTCCAACCTCCGCCACTGGGAGAAAGGCAAACCTCAGCTGACTCTCAGTGTCGGGAACGGGTCGGCCGGTGCGCCTTCCGCGGGCCTCAGAAACCCAGTTTGCCCAGCTGTTTGGGGTCGCGCTGCCAGTCCTTGGCCACCTTCACGTGCAGATGCAGATAGATGCGGCTGCCGAGAATGTGCTCGATCTGTTTGCGCGCATTCGTCCCGACCTCTTTGAGCCGAGCGCCCCCCTTGCCGATGATGATCGCCTTCTGGCTCGGCCGCTCGACGTACAGCAGCGCGTGCACGTCCAGCATGTCCTCGTTCTCCTCGCGCGGAAGAACTTCTTCGATCACCACCGCCAGCGAATGCGGCAGTTCGTCGCGGACCCCCTCCAGCGCCGCCTCCCGGATGAGCTCGGCCATCAGGGTTTCCTCGGGCTCGTCGGTGAGCTCCCCGTCGGGATAGAACGCCGGACCCGGCGGCATCTGGGAAGCGATCACATCGACGAGGACCTCGATCTGCTCCCCCTTGGTGGCCGAAACCGGAACCACCTCGGTTTCGGGCCCGAGCAGTTCGGAGACCGCCATCAACTGGCGGGCAATCTGGTCCCGGCTCACCTTGTCGATCTTGGTGACCACACCCAGCAGCGTGGTCTTGGGTGCCATCTGCCGGACCTGCTGCACGATCCAGCGGTCCCCCGGCCCGATCTTCTCGTCCGCCGGGATACACAGCGCGATCACATCCACCTCGGAGTACGTATCGCGCACCAGATCGTTGAGCCGCTGACCGAGCAGCGTCCGGGGCCGGTGCAGACCCGGGGTATCGACCAGGATCAATTGGGTGTGCTCGCGGTGCACGATGCCGCGGATCGTGTGCCGGGTGGTCTGCGGGCGCGAACTCGTGATCGCGATCTTCGCACCCACCAGCGCGTTGGTCAGCGTCGATTTACCGGTATTGGGCCGGCCGACGAAACAGACGAAACCGGAACGGAACTCGCCCTCGGCGGGATCAGGCATCGGTCGCCTCATAGCCCTCGGCGATATCGAACACCGCGCCGGACGCGTCGGCGAAGATGATCTTCGCGCCCGCGGCGACCTCCCGCACCGCGGCCACTCCGGCATCCGCGAACTTCCCACCGATCACCACCGCGGCCTCGAAACCCTCCGCACCACTGGAGATCGCGGCCGCCACCGCCGACTGCAGAGCCGTCAGCCGCAGGGCCTGCAACGCGACCTCCCCGGCAGCATAGGTACGGCCGTCGGTATCGCGGATCGCCGCGCCCGCCGACCCACCCGTCCGACCGAGCGCGCCCCGGGCGAGCACCAGCAACTTGTTGTCCTCGGCATCCAGCTCACTCATCGCCTGCTCCCTCGTCCTGCCGGGTGGACGGGTGTTCCCGCTCCGATCCCGGATCGGTATCCGTATTCTGCTCGGGTGCCCGGCCCACCACGACGGTGTGCACCCGGACCCGCCCCCGCGCGTCGGCACCGCCCTCGCCGCGCAACTCCAGACCGTGCGCGACCACCTCGGCACCCGGCAGCGGCACCCGCCCCAGCTCGTGTGCGAGCAGCCCACCGACGGTGTCGACCTCCTCCTCGTCGATCGGCAGTCCGTACAGGTCGCCCAGATCGGCGATCGGTAAGCGCGCCGATACCCGGTACCGGCCGGGTTCGATCTCCTCGATCGGTGGCGTCTCATCGGTGTCGTATTCGTCGGCGATCTCACCGACGATCTCCTCGAGCACATCCTCGATGGTCACCAGACCGGCGATCCCGCCGTACTCGTCCACCAGCAGCGCCATATGGTTGCGCCGCCGCTGCATCTCGTCGAGCAGATCGTCGAGCGGTTTGGAATCGGGCATGAACACCGCGTCGCGCATGACCTCGCGCACCCGGACACTGCGCCCGCGATCGGCGTAGGGCACCAGATCCTTCAGGTAGACGACGCCGAGAATATCGTCGACGTTCTCGCCGATCACCGGGATCCGGGAATGCCCGCTGCGTACGGCCAGCGACATCGCCTGCGCCACCGATTTATCGGTCTCGATCCACACCATCTCGGTCCGCGGCACCATCACCGCGCGGGCCGCGGTATCCCCGAGCTCGAACACCGACTGGATCATCCGGCGCTCGTCGTCGGCGACCACCCCGCGCTCACGCGCCATATCGACCACTTCGCGCAATTCGATCTCCGAGGCGAACGGGCCGTTACGGAAGCCCTTACCCGGGGTGATCGCGTTACCGAGCAGAATCAGCAGCCGGCTCACCGGCCCCAGCAGGGCACCGATGAACTGCAGCGGCAACCCCGCGGCCAGCGCGATCGTGTACGCGTGCTGCCGGCCCAGGGTACGCGGCCCGACCCCGATCACCACATAGGAGACCAGCACCATCACCACCGCTGTCACCAGCAGGGCCCAGCCGCTGTCCATGAAACTACTCAGCGCGGCGGCCAGCAGCACGGTCGCGGTGATCTCGCACAGGATGCGCAACAGCACCATGAGATTGACGTACCGGGGGCGGTCGTCCACGATCCGGCCCAGCCGCACCGCACCGGGCCGGTCGCTGCGCGCCATATCGTCGAGCCGGGCCGGTGACAGGGTGTTCAACGCCGAATCCACCGCGGCGAAGACACCACCGACAGCAGCGAGCAAAACGGCGACCGACAGCAGGGTCATCTCGTTCACGCGTGTGCGTCACCCGGCCAGGAGCGATTGTCCTCCGGTGCCGCGAAACCTGTTTTGCCCAGCAGCCGGGCGTCCCGGGCGGCCAGTTCGGCCCGCCGCTGCTCCTCCCGCAGTTCCTCGTACCACTGTTCGAGCAACCGGCCCTGCAGGGCGAACATCTCCTTCTCCTCGGCCGGTTCCGCATGGTCGTATCCGAGCAGATGCAGCACTCCGTGCACCGTGAGCAGGGCGAGTTCGTGATCGAGCGAATGACCGGCCTTGGCGGCCTGGTCCAGTGCGAATTCCGGACAGAGCACGATATCGCCCAGCATCGACGGACCCGGTTCGGGACTGTCCGGCCGGCCACCCGGTTCGAGCTCGTCCATCGGAAACGACATCACATCGGTCGGACCGGGCAGATCCATCCAGCGCATATGCAGATCGCTCATGGTGTCGAGATCCACCAGCACCATGGACAGTTCGGCAGCCGGGTGCACGTCCATCCGGTCGATCACGAACCGGGCGACATCCACCAGGTCTTCTTCGGGCACTTCCATGCCCGACTCGTTGGCGATCTCGATACTCACCTGGTCAGCCTAATGGGTCCCCCCGGACACAGCCCATCCACACTCCGCGCCCGGCCGCGCCGAACGCGGAGCCGCCGTTATTGCCGTGCCGTCCGGCTCGCCGCCCGCCGCTGTGCCCGGTTCCCGGACATATGGGGCGGGCCCACCGGCGGTCTGGCCTCGGCCTCGAACTTCTCGTACGCGTCGACGATATCGGAGACCAACCGGTGCCGGACCACATCGCTGCTGGTGAGCTGGGCGAAATGGATATCGTCGATACCGGTGAGAATCTCCGAGGCCGCGCGCAACCCGGACCGCGCACCGTGCGGCAGGTCCACCTGGGTGACATCGCCGGTCACCACGATCTTCGAGCCGAACCCGAGCCGGGTCAGGAACATCTTCATCTGCTCGGCGGTCGTGTTCTGCGCCTCGTCGAGACTGATGAACGAATCGTTGAGCGTGTTGTGGGTGAGCAGGAAATCCTCGGTCACGTACAAGGAATCCTGCGCGGCGACCTGGATACAGACCGCTTCCTCGGTTCCGGCGGGCTCGATACGATCGATGAAGCGCATGGGCCTGCCGCCACCGGCCGAATACTTCGCCGCCTTACGCGCGAGGCGGAATGGTTCGATCCCGGCGGGTAGCCGGATATCGACGGTATGGGCATCGTGCCGGTGCAACACCGGTCGACCTTTGGTCCGTCCCGGCGTGCGATTTGCAAGCGGCTTCGTCCGTGTGTACGCGATACCACCCAGGGATCGCACCAGGAACACAATATCGTCGCGGAGCCGATCCGAGACCGTGGAGAACTGGATACGGCAAGTACGTCCCTCCCGCACAACCAGGCCTCCGTCGGAGTCCAAAAGGCCCTGGAGCACCCCGAGGCGCACGGAGGTTTCATTGTTCAGGTAGAGCTCGGGTACGAATTTCGTACTCGACCGCGTGCCCGCGAGCCCGAGCCGACGCGCAACACCGGTGATCGGGTTCTCCAGTGTCACGACTTCGCCCGGCTGCCGGTCCCGTTTCAATACGTAATCGACCCGCGAGGTTCGCCGGACCGCGATACCGGGCACCGCCTCCACCAGCATCTCGACCAGTTCTGGATCCTCGGTGGAGAATGCGGGTGTCGTGCTACCGGTCAGGCATCCGTCGCCCAGCAGGAGCCCCAAGGCGTACGGGTCCATCGGCACCGGACGAGCCGGGAGAAAGACCGGGGCGCTGAGCAGCGGGAGCTCATAACGGTGGTAGTGCGCAGCGCGAAGGTTGCCGACCATCTCCTGCGTCTCCAGTACCCGCGGAGGCTTGTTCCGGCGCCGATCGTCTCGCGTGTACACCGACCACAGATGATCTGCGGACGCGAGCGTCGACGCACCATCCTGCGTACGGACCCGATAGATCTCCTTCGGACCCTGCGGGAACACTCCCAGCACAGGGGTGGGGCGGCCGTCCGAACCGATGACGAGATCGCCGACCTCCAGATCGCCGATCGGCCGGAAACCCTCCGGAGTCAGCACCTTGGTGAAGAGCGGCTGGGCACGACCACGCATGTACGCCAGCGGCGCGACCTCGATGACCCCGGCCGCCATCAGCTTGGGAATGGCCTCCGGATCCATCATGTCGTGCAACGCGTCGTAGAGCGGCCGCAGATACGGGTCGATCTTCTCGTTGAGGGTGCCGGGCAGGAACCCCAGCCGCTCCCCCGCCTCTACCGCGGGACGCGTGAGGATGATCCGGTTGACCTGTTTGGTCTGCAGTGCCTGCACCGCCTTGGCCATGGCGAGATAGGTCTTACCGGTACCGGCCGGACCGATACCGAAAACGATCGTGCTCTCGTCGATGGCATCGACATAGCGCTTCTGATTGAGCGTTTTCGGGCGGATCGTCTTACCCCGCCGCGAGAGGATGTCCAGGCTCAGCACCTCCGCGGGAGCTTCCGAACTCCCCTCGGTGAGCATCGACACGGTATGCCGCACCGCCTCGGGGGTGATCACCCGGTTGCGGCCGGTCAGCGCGGCCAGTTGCTCGACGACCCGCTCCGCCAGCGCCACCTCCCCCGCCGCCCCGGTGAGGGTGACCAGATTGCCACGCACATGGATATCCGCGGCGAGCAGACTCTCCAGTTCACGGAGGTTCTCGTCGGCGGAGCCCAGGAACGGGAAAACCGATTCGGGAGCGAGCTCGATGCTGGAACGAACGGTGCGTGCCGCGGGCCCCGAGGCCCCGACCCCGGCCGCGGAGGGGTCCTGATCGCCGATATCGCCTTGTGATCGCACGTAGTCGCTATGGCCTGCTTTCCGGTCTCGGAGCTGCGGTGACGCGCCGCTGGTGGAACTGGTCGCGAACGGGAGTCGCTGCCCAGAGTCTAACTCCCGGTCCCGACACGTCCCAGTGGAATTTCGCCCGGCCACCGCGCCGAAGACCCGCACCACCAGATGCCCGGTCGCTCGTCACCACCGCGAAGTGAGCGCTCCGAGTGCCCCCAACGCCACCGCCGCGGCGGTCGAGGTGCGCAACACCGTCGGTCCCAGCCGCACCACTTCGGCACCCGCCCCGGCCAACGCGGCCAGCTCCGCCTCGTCGAGGCCGCCCTCGGGGCCGACGATCAGAGTGATCGCGGACGCGGACCGCCAAGGCAGCCCCGTGAAGGTCGCGGTGCCCGATTCGTGCAAGGCCGCCACCACCGCGCCCTGCGCGGTCGCGGCCCGGACCGCGTCCACCACCTCCGGCGTCCGCTGCAGGGCCGTGACCTCGGGAATGTAGGCCCGACGCGATTGGCGGGCGGCGGCCCTGACCGCCGATCGCCATTTGGTCACGCCCTTGTCCGCTTTGGCCTCCCAATTCGAGACACAACGCGCCGCCTGCCACGGCACGATCACATCCGCGCCGGCCTCGGTCATCAACTCGACCGCCAGCTCCGAACGCTCCGACTTCGGCAGTGCCTGGACCACGGTGACCGCCGGCGACGCGGGTACCGCGCGCCGCCGGTCCCGCACCAGCAGATCGAGCTGATTCTTCTGCGCGGCAACGACTTCCGTCTCCGCCATCACACCCCGGCCGTCGGAGAGCGTAATAGCCTCCCCGGCCCGGATCCGGCGCACGGTGGCCGCATGCCGGCCCTCCGCGCCGTCCAGTACCGCGACAGCCCCGGGCTCCGGGATCTCGTCGAGGTAGAAGACCGTCGCGGCCACCGGGTCAGCGTCCGCTGAAGGAGGCGCGCAGACGGGCGAACAAACCGCTGTTGTGCTCGGACTGCGCCGACATCACCTCGGCCTTGTCCTTCACTCGCAGACCCTTGTACTTACGCAGCAGATCGGTCTGCTTACTGTCCAGCTTGCTCGGCACCACGATATCCAGATGCGCCATCAGATCGCCACGCGCACTGGACCGCAGGCGGGGCATGCCGTGCCCGCGCAGCACCGAGATCTCCCCTGGCTGCGTACCCGGGCCGATACTCAGCTCGGTCGGCCCGTCCATGATCGTGTCGATCACCACGGTCGTACCGAGCGCCGCGTCCACCATCGGCACCCGCACGGTGCAGTGCAGATCGTCACCGTCGCGCACGAACACATCGTGCGGTTGCTCCACGATCTCCACGTACAGGTCACCGGCATGCCCGCCACCGGGACCCACCTCGCCCTGAGCGGCCAGCCGCACCCGCATACCGTTGGCCACCCCGGCCGGAATCGGCGCCGCGATCTCCCGGCGCGCCCGCACCCGGCCGTCACCACCACACTTGTGGCAGGGATCCGGAATCGTCTCACCGGCACCCCGACACGTCGGGCAGGGACGCGAGGTCAGCACCTGGCCGAGGAACGACCGCTGCACCGACTGCACCTCACCGGCACCGCCACAGGTCTCGCAACGCACCGGGCTGGAATTACCGTTGGTGCCCGCCCCCTGGCACAGATCGCACAGGATGGCGGTATCGACGGTCAGATGCTTGGTCACCCCCACCGCGCATTCGGCCAGACTCAACCGAGTGCGCACCAGCGAATCCGCGCCCGGTTGCACCCGGCCGCGCGGCTTGCGCGCGTTGCCGCCGGCGCCCCCGCTCATCCCGCCGAAGAACGCCTCGAACACATCCCCGAGGCCCCCGAAACCGGCGCCACTGAAACCGCCCGCGCCGCCACCGGCATCCAGCGGGTCACCGCCCATATCGACGATGCGCCGCTTCTCCGGATCCGAGAGCACCTCGTACGCCGCGGAGACCTCCTTGAACCGGGTCTGCGCCGCCTCGTCCGGGTTCACATCGGGATGCAGTTCGCGAGCCAGTTTGCGATACGCGCGTTTGAGCTCTTGGTCGGAGGCATCCCTGCCCACGCCGAGCAATCCGTAGTAGTCCCGTGCCACTTGAGTTCTCTTAGTCCTTGGTCGCTGTCCACGGCTCCGGCTCGCAGGGCCGGCCGCGTGGCTCCTGATGGG
>JABFXT010000324.1 GCA_013361595.1 Nocardia sp.
GGACTGGACCGAACCGGATGCCTCCGGTCCGCCCACACTACGATCATGCCGTGACCAACCCCGCGCTACCGGCCGATACGAACCCCGCCCGGCTCCCGAATCAGACCACCGGGGTCGCCGTGGCCGGAGTCCGGGACACGGAGCCGGCAGGGCAGGACTCGGGCGAGCCCGACCCCGAACACGGGCCCGGCCCCACCGAATGGGGCGACAACCCGAACGGAGTCGGTCCCTGGGCCGCCGAGCACGACGGACCACCGCCGGAGGACGACCGGTTCGATCCGGTGCTACTCGCCGAAGGCGACCGCCGCAATGTCGTCGATGCCTACCGCTACTGGACGCGGGAAGCGATCGTGGCCGATATCGACCGCCGCCGCCACCCGTTCCACGTCGCCATCGAGAACTTCGGACACGATGCGAACATCGGCACCGTCGTACGCACCGCGAACGCGTTCGCGGCGGGCGCGGTACATATCGTCGGCCGCCGCCGCTGGAACCGGCGCGGCGCCATGGTCACCGACCGCTACCAGCACATCACCCACCACCCCGATATCGAGGCACTGCTCGAATTCGCCCGGTCCGAGGACCTGAGCGTGGTCGCGGTGGACAACGTCCCGGGTTCGGTGCCGCTGGAAACCGTCCGGCTGCCCCGACGCTGCCTGCTGCTGTTCGGCCAGGAGGGGCCGGGCGTCACAGAAAGCGCCCGCGACGCCGCGGTACTCACGGTGTCCATCGCGCAGTTCGGTTCCACCCGCAGTATCAACGCGGGCGTGGCGGCCGGTATCGCCATGCACACCTGGGTCCGTCAGCACGCCGATCTCACCACCGCCTGGTGAATCGGATCCGGCGCACCTGTCCGGCGGCCAGGGAGGGCAGAGCTAAGCCGCAGCCGGGCCGCCGCTCGTGTACAGCTTCCAGGAAAGCTCTCTGAGCCCGCCACGAAAGTCATATGTGAAAGGCTCCTCGGCCTGCCGCGAGAAGACCTCACTCGCCTCCAGACGTTCCGCCAGGTCATCGCTCTTGACGGCGGCCCGCAGCGGCGTCTGCGCACCGACATCTGCCAGCTTGTCCGCAAACGTGCCCACCGCATCCTTGCCTTCGATAGAACCGAACGGTTCGAAAAAGTAAGCGGCTGTGACGCCTTCGGGAAAAGGTTCCTCGAGTACGTCCCGGTTCAGGGTGCGTACATGATTCAAGCCCAATCTTGCTGCGTGCTGGTCGGCGAAGGTCGCCAAGCTGGGCTCTATCTCCATCCCGTATATCTTCTTGGCAGGGGTGAACATCCCGAAGAAGGTGATGGCCTTGCCGGTACCGGAGCCGACGTCCATAAGGACATCATCGGGACCCAAGTTCAGGGCATCTTTGGCCCACCTCAGATATCTGAGATCTGAGGGCTGCGGAGGGTAGACATCCTCTCGTCCACCGAAATCCCCCGCGACCTCCGAATCCAAGCCGGCAGTGTCGAACTGATTCTTCGGTCGCTCCTCCTTCGGAATACCGTAGGACTTGTATCCGGGCAGGCCCATGACGCGTTCGAACTCGCGATCCGCCTGCTGATGATGACCTCGATCCATCATTGCTTGGAGCTCGTCCCACCACTCTGCCCGCGCGGCCGCCCGCCTTTCCGGATCCTCGTGGAACAGAGCTTCCCGTTTGACGCGGTACACATCATCGATATCAGGTTCACGGGCGGCTTCCGGCCGCCGATGTGGCATGTCTCCACCACCACCCGCTCGGAGAATTCGACTCTCCGCTATCGAGTCGGACCCTTGTCCTTTACCCGCAACAGTTCGCAGACCAGTAGCGGACCGACGCATGACCCCCGCTTTGGCCCTCGCCACCTCTGCCAACTGCACAACCGGCCGCGCGACCCGCTCGGAAACGAGACGGGCAAGAATCTCACTGAACCTCAATGGTCTCCGCGTACTCTCCCACGACCAGCGTTCCCGGCCGACGAAACTATGAGCGACCCGACGAGTGGATCTCCGCTCGCACCAGCACCGAACACGATGGGCCCACCGCCACTCGCCGACATCATGCTCATCTCGACCCGACCAACACGACGATCAACACAACGTAGGCAATCACCGCGAGAACTCCCAGAATCAGCAGTATCGAACCGATGATGCCCAGTACGTATCCAACCATTACATTGCTGCGGCCCCCCAATGCGCCGCCGGACGCGTCGATCTCGTCGAGTGTCCGGCGCCCGATCACCCAGGCGAACGGGGCGATGATCTGGCAGAACATCATCCCGATGATGCCGAGGATCAGCACTGTGGTCGCCTGCGGATGTTCGGGCGGCGGCCCGTACCCCGGATATCCGTACGCGGGCGGCGGCGGGTAGCTCATGCGTGGATCGTATCGGCTGCCGTTAGGGTCGACCAGCGGAAATCTGTTCGGTCCCAGCGGTACCGGCTCGATCCCGGACGTGCGCGCCCGGATCGGCCAGCAGGAACTGCGCGGCGCCGTAGGTCGCCAGGATCACTGCTTCGATCACGCGCCGCGACCGTTCGCCGCGTGCGAAGAGTCGCCGCAGGACGATCAGGCCGTCGGATACCGTGAACAACAGTGCTCCCACGCCGAGGCGACTGCGTGGATCGGCGTCCGGGATGTTGAGCCCCGCAATATCGTTCGCGTCCGGAGCCAGCGCCGGATCGGATGCCAGTACGGCCGCGCTACCCAGCGTCGCACCGTAGGCGCTCAGCGGTGCCGCGAGCACGGGTGCCTTGGCGCGTAGCAGGGCGGCGGCCCCCATCCAGGCCAGTATCCGCGGCACGGCCACGGTGGGTGCCGGGCGGGCACCGTAACGCCACCACAGCACCGAATACCCGGTCTGCATCACGGCGAACGAGGAGGCCCCGGCGATGAGCCGGCGATCGTCGTCGGGATCGATGAGCAGTACGTCCCCTACCGTGGCCGCACCGAGCGAGCTCAGCAGCAGGGTCCGGTCGGCGGGGGCGATATCGGCGCGGCTGGTCGCGATATCGACTGCGAGCAACGGCATCATCAGGGGTTTCGCCATCCACTGCCAGCGTTCGCGTCCGGTGAGCGCACCCGCCACGGTCACCGCGGTGGCGGCGAGGTACCCGGCCCGCAGCGGTCGCATCGCTACAGACTCGATTCGGCCGGTGCCGGTGGCAGGATGACCACCTGGCCCGCGTAGCTGAGGCCGGCACCGAAGCCGAGCAACAGCGCCAGCTGGCCGCCTTTGGCCTTGCCCGTGGCCAGCATTTCCTCCATGGCCAGCGGGATCGAGGCGGCGGAGGTGTTGCCGGTGTTCTCGATATCGCCCGCCATGGGGATTTCGTCGGCGAGGCCGAGGTTCTTCTTCATCAGCTCGTTGATCCGGGCATTGGCCTGGTGCGGGATGAAGACCTCGATATCGTCCTTGGACACCCCGGCCACGTCGAGGGCGGTGGACAGCGCCCGCGGCAGGGTGACCGCGGCCCAGCGGAAGACGCGGGGGCCCTCCATCCGCAGCGCCATCCGGCCCACCGGTTCCACCTTCGGATCGGTGCCCTGCAGGTCCTGGGCCCGCTGCATGTAGTCGATGAAGTTGACGTCCTGTTTGATGGCCTCGGCGTTCTCGCCGTCGCTGCCCCAGACGGTGGGTGAGATCCCGTTCTCCTCGCTGGGGCCGATGACCACGGCACCGGCGCCGTCACCGAAGATGAACGCCGTCCCGCGATCGGTCGGATCGATACCGATGGTCATGGTTTCGGCACCGATGAGCAGTACGTATTCGGCGGACCCGGCGCGGATCATATCGGTCGCGACGCCGAGGCCGTAGCCGAAGCCGCCACAGCCGGAGGTGAGGTCGAAGGCGGGGATACCGTTCATTCCCAGATCGCTGGCGACGATCGGCGCACCGTGGGGCGTGAGCATCGGCCAGCTGGAGGTCGCCAGGATGAGGGCACCGATCTGCGACGGGTCCACACCGCTGTTGCGCAGTGCGCGGCGACCGGCGGCCACCGAGATGGACCGCAGCGATTCCTCGCCACTGATCCAGCGCCGGTTGCGGATACCGCTGCGTTCGAAGATCCATTCGTCGGTGGAGTCCAGGACCTCGCACACCTCGGCATTGCTGACCACGCGTGTCGGCCGGTAGGCACCGATTCCGAGCATTGCTACGTTGTCGTGCCCCTTCTTGCCGGCAATGCTCACCACGACTCCACGACCCTTCACTTGCAGTACTGACGGATTCTCAGGCTAGCCGAGCGGAAAGAACCGGTGAACAGCCCACCGCGTTTACGCAGCGGTATTCAGTTCAGTTCGAGGTCTCCGAGGCTCAGAATGGAGCGGTACTCGAGACCTTCGTCGGCGATGACCCGATCGGCGCCGGTTTCCCGATCCACCACCGTGGCCACCCCGACCACTGTCGCGCCGGCGTCGCGCAGCGCGCGCACCGCGGTCAGCGGGGAGTTGCCGGTGGTCGTGGTGTCCTCGACCACCAGTACTCGCCGGCCCACCACATCGGGTCCCTCGATCTGCCGTTGCATCCCGTGGGTTTTCGCGGCCTTGCGCACCACGAACGCGTCGATCGGCCGGCCGGGGGCGTGCATCACGGCCAACGCGACCGGGTCGGCGCCCATGGTCAGTCCGCCCACGGCGTCGAATTCCCAGTCGGCGACGAGTTCGCGCAGCAGTTTGCCGATCAGTGGACCGGCCCGGTGATGCAGGGTCGCCCGGCGCAGGTCGACGTAGTAATCGGCCTCGTTACCCGAGGACAGCGTCACCTTGCCGTGCACGACGGCTAAATCGCGCACCAGCCCGGCCAAAGCGTTCCGGTCGGTTGTTGCCTGGTCGATCATCGGTGTCCTTCCGCCCACGTAGGCGAGTCACGGCAGTAAAGGTCCCGGCGCGTACTGCGGCGCCCTGCGAAGCAGGATACGGGGGCACTCCGCGCGGAGTTGTCGCAGGTCGCGCGGAGTACGTATCGGGGAAACCTACTGCGGTACCGGACCCTGGTAGGGGCGGAACCCGGGATGGAACGGACCACCCGGCTGACGTGGTTCCCGGTCGTCGCCGGGCCCGGGTTCGCGGGGACCGGAGTCGCGGTCGGGTTCCGAGCGTGCGGACCGGTTCACCGTCCGGGCGTCGGGCACCACGGCCAGACTGGGCCGCCGCGGCGCGGCGTCGCCACCGTCGGATTCGCGCCGGCCCGGCTCGTCGGGATCTTCCGGATCGCCCTGCCGGTAACGGACATTGGGTGCCTGGCGCCCGTAGCGGGCGTCGTCACGGTCGTCGTCTTCGTAATCGAGGTAGTCCTCGTCCCGCGCCTCGCGGTCGTCGGCCGAACGGATCCGGGCGCGCGGACGCGCGTCGCCGGGTTCGTGGTCGTCGGAACGCGGTTCGGTGACCGGCGGCAGCACGTGCAGCAGACCCGACAACCGCAGGACGGCGTCGATACCGGTCTCCCAGTCCTTGGCCGCGGTACCGACGGGAAGCATGCCGAGGGTCCAGTTGCCCTCACTCCACAGCATCTGCACGGTATCGGCCAGCGATTCGATGAACGCGACCATCCGCTGGTCGACGGCGTGCCGGGCGATTTCGGGATTGGTCGCGAATACGACGCGATCGCCGATGGCGCCGAGCAGTTCCAGATCGGCGTCCTTGGGCGGATTCATCGTTTTGAGCCGCATATCGACATCGATATCCGAACCGATCTGCCGGCGGACGGCGACCAGGGTCGCCGAATCCTCGAGATCCAGCAGTACGAATTTCTCGCCCTTACGGATACCGGTCACCACGTCGACCGCGGTGAGGTATCCGAGTTTGGCCAGCGCACCGCGCCGCCACGTCGAAGCGAGCGCCGGTTCCACCGATACATAGGTGTATCCCTGGGCTTTCGCCCACACCTGGCGCGCGTGACCGGTCCGCTGCCGCTGTCGCCGGTCGAAGTAGAGCAGCACTATCGCACCCGCGAGGGTGATTGCCGCCAGCCCGAACCACATTGCCGTCATCGTCGCCTAGCCTATCGACCCGCCCGGCGTATTGCCGGGCACCCACACTGCGTGCCGCGGTTTTTCATCGCCCGCCCCCTTCGAGAGCCGTGCTGATGATGACATCGGCCTGGATTGATCCGTCCGGACTCTTCTGGCCCTGCACGATCACCAGGTCCCCGGTCGGCAGAGCGTCGACGGTGGCCCCGGCCAGCGAGATCACCTGGGTGGAGGCGGTGGTGTGCACCGTGACCTCGCTACCGGTGAGCGTGCTGATGGTCAGGGTACCGCCGGAGTTGGCGCTGATGGTGCCCATGGTGGTTCCACCGGATTCCGCGTCACCGGTATCGGGCATATCGGGCATGCTCGGCAGGCTCGGCAGCGCCGGGCCCGAGTCGCCCGGGGCACCCGGCAGCCCGCGGCTCGTGGGCCGGCTGCTGGTCGTGGTGTCGCCGGCGGCGGTATCACTGTCGCCGCCGAAGAGCATCCCGGCGGCGATACCGGCAAGCCCGATCAGCACGATCACCGCGACCGCGATACCGACCCACATCCCGTTCTTCTTCGGCGGGCGCGGCGGCTCGGGCGGCGCCTGGCCCGGCGGGCCGTACTGCCCGTAGCCACTCCACTGGTCGTCGTAGGCGCCACTCGGATAAGTGGGCATCGCCCGGGTCGGGTTCGGGCCCGGTGGCCCCCAGCCGCCGTAGGGATCGTTACCCGGATAGGCCGTCGTCGACTCCCCGTAACCCGCCGGGCCGTAGCCGGTGGACAGCTTCTCGGTGGCCGATTCCCCCGGCTGACCCAGGTGCTGCGTCGGATCGTCGTCCGGCCGCCTCGCCCAGGGATCGTTCGGGTTGGTCATGGCATCCAGCCTAGGCCGAACCCGTCCCGGGCGAGCGCACTCACCCGGGACGGGGGCCGTGGCGGCGGTGGCGACACGGTCGGTGCCGCATTTCTCGACCGATGCCGCGGCGGGCTCAGGAACCCGCGGTCACCGCGGCCTGGTCCCGGTCACGAGGACCGACGACCAGCCCGTCGCCGTCGGGCATGACGTTCACCTCGACCGTGTCGCCGTCGGTGACCTTCCCCGACAGCAGTTCCTTGGCGAGCGTGTCACCGATCGACTGCTGGATAAGACGCCGCAACGGACGGGCGCCGTACACCGGATCGTAGCCGCGGACCGCCAGCCAGAACCGGGCCGAATCACTCACGTCGAGGGTCAGCCGCCGTTGCGCGAGGCGCCGCTGCAACTGGTCGAGCTGGATATCCACGACGTGCGCGAGCTGGTCCTCGTCGAGGGCCTGGAACATCACCACGTCGTCGAGCCGGTTCAGGAATTCCGGTTTGAACGCCGCGCGTACCGCGTTCATCACGAATTCCGCGTCTGCGCCGGCACCCAGGTTCGAGGTCAGGATCAGGATGGTGTTGCGGAAGTCCACCGTCCGGCCCTGGCCGTCGGTGAGCCGGCCCTCGTCGAGCACGGCGAGCAGGATGTCGAAGACATCGGGATGGGCCTTCTCGATCTCGTCGAACAGCACCACGGTGTAGGGCCGCCGCCGCACCGCCTCGGTCAGCTGACCGCCCTGGTCGTAGCCGACATATCCGGGCGGCGCACCGACCAGGCGGGCGACAGCGTGCTTCTCGCTGTACTCGCTCATATCGATGCGGACCATCGCGCGTTCGTCGTCGAACAGGAAATCCGCCAGCGCTTTGGCCAGTTCCGTCTTACCCACGCCGGTGGGACCGACGAACAGGAACGAGCCGGTCGGCCGATTCGGATCCGCGACACCCGCGCGAGCCCGGCGTACCGCGTCGGATACCGCCCGCACGGCATCGTTCTGCCCGACCACGCGGCGACCCAGTTCGGATTCCATCCGCAGCAGTTTCTCGGTCTCACCCTCGAGCAGCCGGCCCACCTGGATCCCGGTCCACGCCGAGATCACCTCGGCGATATCGTCCGGGCCGACTTCCTCCTTGAGCATGACCTCACCGTCGGCGGCCGCGCCGGAGGTCTTCTCGGCCTCGGCGAGCTCCTTCTCCAGCGTCGGGATGCGCCCGTACCGCAGTTCGGCGGCCTTGCCCAGGTCGCCGTCGCGTTCGGCACGGTCGGATTCACCACGCAATGTCTCGAGCTGCTCTTTGAGCACGCGCACCTGATCGATCGCCGTTTTCTCGTTCTGCCAGCGAGTGGTGAGCTGGTTGAGCTTCTCGCGGTCGTCGGCGAGTTCGCCGCGCAGCCGCTCGAGCCGTTGTTTGGATGCCTCGTCGGTCTCCTTGGTGAGCGCGACCTCTTCGATCTCGAGCCGCCGCACCGCGCGTTCGACCTCGTCGATCTCCACCGGCCGGGAGTCGATCTCCATCCGCAGCCGGGACGCCGCCTCGTCGACCAGGTCGATCGCCTTGTCGGGCAGGAACCGGGACGTGATGTAGCGGTCCGACAGCGTGGCCGCCGAAACCAGGGCGGAGTCGGTGATCCGCACACCGTGGTGGACCTCGTAGCGTTCCTTGATACCGCGCAGGATGCCCACGGTGTCCTCCACCGAGGGTTCGCCGACCATCACCTGCTGGAAGCGGCGTTCCAGCGCCGCGTCCTTCTCGATGTGCTGCCGGTACTCGTCCAGCGTGGTCGCCCCGACGAGCCGCAGTTCGCCGCGGGCCAGCATCGGCTTGATCATGTTCCCGGCGTCCATCGCCGATTCGCCGGTCGCGCCCGCGCCGACGATGGTGTGCAGTTCGTCGATGAAGGTGATGATCTGCCCGGCACTGGACTTGATCTCCTCGAGCACGGCCTTGAGCCGCTCCTCGAACTCGCCCCGGTACTTCGCGCCCGCGACCATCGCGCCCAGATCCAGCGAGATGACGGTCTTACCGCGCAACGATTCCGGGACGTCGCCGGCGACGATGCGCTGGGCCAGGCCCTCCACGATCGCGGTCTTGCCGACGCCCGGTTCACCGATGAGCACGGGGTTGTTCTTGGTACGCCGGGACAGCACCTGGACCACCCGGCGGATCTCGGTATCACGCCCGATCACCGGGTACAGTTTTCCGGCGCGAGCGGCGTAGGTGAGA
>JABFXT010000852.1 GCA_013361595.1 Nocardia sp.
GCTGGGGCTGGGCCCCGACGACCGGGTTCTCGTGATATCCACCGAAGGGGCTACCGATATCGCGAATTTCGACCGCGTCACCGGCGCTCGGCTCGCCGCCGGATCGGAGGTCTAGATGAACAACTCGGACCGGACGATCCGGATCGACTCCGACCGGCTGTGGCGATCGCTGACCGAACTGGGCGCGGTCGGCGCGTACTCCGATGAGCGCACCGGCCTGATGGGCGTGCGCCGATTGGCACTCACCGACGCCGATATGGCCGGGCGGGAGCTGGTTCTCGGCTGGATGCGCGCGGCCGGGCTGTCGGTGCGAACCGACCGGATCGGCAAGGTGTACGCCCGGCGGGCCGGACTGGACGACACTCTCGCCCCGGTCCTTGTGGGGTCGCATATCGATACCGTCGCCACGGCGGGCCGCTTCGACGGCTGCCTGGGCGTGCTGGGTGGTCTCGAAGTGATCCGCACGCTGAACGAGCACGGGGTGTCCACCGAGCGCCCGGTCGAGGTGGCGATATTCACCGAGGAGGAAGGCGTCCGGTTCGGCACCGATATGCTCGGCAGCGCCGTGGCGGCGGGACGGATCGAGCTGGACCGGGCCCGGGAACGTACCGATCGTGACGGTGTCACGGTCGGTGCCGAGCTCGACCGGCACGGACTGTCCGGCGAGGTGTCCGTGCCGATCGCGCCACCGTTCGCCTATCTCGAATGCCATATCGAGCAGGGGCCGGTGCTGGCCGCCGCGGAAACGCGGATCGGCGTGGTGCACGGCGTACAGGCGATCACCTGGCTGGAACTGCTGATCAGCGGCCGCGCCGCGCATGCCGGAGCCACTCCGCAACAGTTGCGCCGCAATGCGGGTCTGGCCGCGGCGTTGATCACGGTACGGCTGGACGAGATGGTGGAATCCGGTGACTACGGCCGGATGCTGGCCACCGTGGGCCGTCAGGAGGTCTATCCGAACCTGATCAATATCGTGCCGGAGACAGCGCTGATCACGATCGACCTGCGCAACCACGACGGAGCTGCCATGCGCCGGGCCGAGGACGATCTCGCGGCCTGTATCGCGGAGGTGGAGGAGCGCACCGGTGTCACCGTCACCGCGCGCACCACAGCGCGGACGCCGCCGGTGGAGTTCCCGCAGTCCATGCGTGACCTGGTCGAGAAACAGGCCGTCGATCTCGGAATGAGCTGTACCGGAATAACTTCCGGTGCGGGCCATGATGCCGGTGAGATCGCCGCGCTCTGCCCGGCCGGAATGATCTTCGTCCCGGGACGCTACGACGGCATCAGCCACAATCCCCGGGAGTACTCCACTCCCGAGGCCTGCGCCGACGGAATCAATGTGCTCCTGCGCGCGGTGACCGAATTGGCGGGCGTCCGGTAACAACTCGCCCGAGTCGGTCATTTCCGCTTCCGCCGCGCGGCGAACGCTCCTACGATCCGATCGTCCCCATAGCGCCGGGCTGTTCCACTGCCCCCGTATCGGAGCCGGAGGACCGAGATGCTGCGCCGGGTTGTCGACGAGCTGCACCGGCGGGTGCGCGGTGCGGTCGCGGGGGCCGGCCGGGCCGCCGAACACCCGCCGCGGACGGTGGGTGGCGAAGTCGGCAAGGTGGCCGACTTCGCGGAGGGCAAGGACCGGACAGCGGCTCGCGGGTTCGGTCCTCGCGCGGAGGAATACGAGCGCGGACCGGCGAACGGGGAATCGTCGTCGTCCGGCTCGGCGGACCGCCCTCCCGGCTTGGTCGTCGCGGATGAGCTGCATCGGATCCATCTGTCCGGCGCGCAGGCGACGTGGACGAATTACCATCCGCGATTCCTGCCCCAGCGCAAATTCGAGCAGTGGGTCGCCGCGGAGACCGAGGGCCCACTACCTCCGCTCGAGCCGGAACTCGCGTTGAACTGCCGGGACATGGTGATGTGGGCCGCGGCCAACTCGGGTGCGCTCACTCATGCGCAAGTCAGATCGCTGTACGCGCCGTTGCTGGGCAGAAGGGCCCGGCGGAATCGGCTGCAGGGCTTTCTGCCCGACGGCTTCGCGCAGCACAGCCTGGACAGCACCTTTCCGCACGGCACGCGGGATCTCGATATGAGCGACCCCGCCGGCGCCCGGCCCGACCGCGGGAATGTGATCATGTGGGACGGCTGGGGAGAGCGCAACGCCCATACCGCTGTGGCGACGGGGCGTCTGATCGGGCCACAACGAGACCCGGAGGTCTACAGTTTCTGGCCGCCGCCCACCGGGCCGCTCGTCCTCGGAACGGTGACCGACGCCGTCCAGATCACCACCGTCAGCCGGCTGACGCCCTATGCCGACGGGCCGAACTCTGTCGCGCGGCCGATCTGGTTCGGCTCCGGACCGTGGTAGCCGGGGGACGGAGTGGGCCCTGCCGGTGAAATGGTCCCGCAAATGCGCTGATTCGTGGTATCCGGCCCCGGGCCCGAACAGTTCCGGAGACACAGTCAATTGTTCCGGAGAATCACGACGATGAATTATTCGGGCCCGTAACAGAATGACTGATTTCATTGTCAGGAAGTAGGACAGCTGTCGGTGCGCGGTGCCGCCTCCGGACTTGCCGAGCCGGGTCGCGGCCGGCGCCGCCACCCGATTTCCGGGCGCCGTCACCGCATCCGGCTCCGGAGGTGAATCCCCAGGTGTACGCGGAATCGACACGCCGCCAGACGAGTCCGGTATGCCGGTTCGCTCTGTTACTGTTCCGCGCATGAAATCTTCCGCGAAAAGGCTTCTGTCGTGCGCGATCGGCGCGGGCTCGGTTCTGATTTCTATTGTTTCGACAGCGCCTGCCGTCCATGCGGAAGTGGTTTACATGGCGCCACACGAGAAGATATTCGCGGCGGAGGGCGGACCGGCTTTTGTGGTAGGACATTCCGGTGAAACGGTGAACAAGGTTCCACCGTTGAACGCGTCGGGAACGGTACGTGAGGTCTTCGTCTCCGGGACCGCCTACAGCAGTGTCGGCGAGGGCGGGGGCGGTGAACTCCACGTGGGGTATCACGTCGGGTGCGCGGTCGAACTCACCGGGGCTTCCGGCGGCGCGGGCGTGACCTATGACTCTCCGGGATACTCCATCGGGATCGCGCCAGGGGAGGTCGCCGATGTCGCGCTGGTGGACAAGGACATCGTGCCGGGTGTGCCCGGCCGGGTGGTGTATCACGATGTACATCTGGTCATCAACGGATGTATCGGCCCGGCGGTGATCCGGCAGTACACCGAGATCCAGATGAAATCGGACGCCGTGGACGAGCGCGGTGTCGTCTACGGTGATCCGCTGTGGATCTGATCGCGCGCCGCTGCCGGTGACGGACGGGCGCGCAGGGGTGGATCCGATCACCGCCGGGTGCGGTGGCCGAATCCGGATCGAGCTCGCGGCCCTGCCGCGCGGCGGTGACCGGCCGATCCGTCAGCGCGGGGTATAGGTCATGCAGCGGGCGGAGTGGTGGGCGCTGCCCGGGCCGACCCGGATCTCACCGGCTGTGCATTCGAGGTCGGTGTTGTGGGCGCAGTCCGCGCGCTGGCAGGCCCCCACCATGCTGGTGACGGTGTCCAGGCCGCCCCGGACCGCCAGCGGGATGAAGGTGGCGCAGTCGGCGCTGCCGTTCTGGCCGGAGACGTTGATGGCGTAGGCGTGGCAACCGTCGTGGTTGTACGAACAGCTGTTCACTGTGCATTCGCTGACGTGCGGCATTTCCATGGTGGTCATATGCTTCGTCCTCCGGAGGAGTCGGGAGTTGTGCTCATGCGGATACCTGGCTGGTCAGGATCTGGGACGAACAATTCATTGTGCGGCTCCCCCCGGTGTTCGCGCAGTGCAACGAGAGCGCCCGGGAAAAAGTAGCGAAAAATTAGCCGAAAGGTCGCGATCGGGCTGCGGCCGGATTTTGTGAACGCTATTTACTAAAACCCATTCACAAATGGGATGTGGTGTGGTTCACTCCTGAGGACAGGGTTCCGCCAGGAAGCACGGTGATGCGATACCGCCGCCGCTTCGGCCCCCGCGAACCGCATGTTTCAACTTCGTAAGGAGGCAGAGTGGCCGCGCCGTCCCTCTCCCACGATTTCGATTTCACCGATCCCGACCTGCTGGCGGCCCGGCTGCCCATCGAGGAATGGGCCGAACTGCGCCGGACCGCCCCCGTGTGGTGGGTCGATCAGCCGAACGGGGTGAGCGGTTTCGACGACGGCGGCTACTGGGTGGTCAGCAAGCTGGACCACATCAAGGAGATCTCGAAGAACTCCGAGGTCTACTCCACCCACGCCAATACCGCGGTGATCCGCTTCAACGGCGAGATCACCCGGGACGAGATCGATATCCAGCGGGCCATGCTGGTCAACACCGACCCGCCGGAGCACGACAAACTGCGCCGGATCATCTCCCGCGGTTTCACCCCCCGCGCGATCCAGAGCCTGCGCGACGCGCTGCGTGAGCGCGCCGAACGGATCGTGCACGAGGCCAAGAAGACCGGCGGCGGCGATTTCGTCGAGCAGGTGGCCTGCGAACTGCCACTACAGGCGATCGCCGAACTGCTCGGTGTGCCGCAGGAGGATCGCGGCAAACTCTTCGAGTGGTCGAACCAGATGATGGGATACGACGACCCCCAATACGCCGACAGCTACAAGATGGCCAATGCGCAGGTGATGGGTTACGCCTGGAACCTGGCCGAAGAGCGCCGCGGTTGTCCGGCCGACGACATCATCAGCCAGCTGCTCAGCGCCGATATCGACGGTGAGGCGCTGAGTTCGGAAGAGTTCGCCTGGTTCGTCATCCTGCTCGCGGTCGCCGGTAACGAGACCACCCGCAACGCCACCACCCACGGGATGAAGGCCTTCGTCGACAACCCGGACCAGTGGGAGCTCTACCGGGCCGAACGCCCGCGCACCGCCCCCGACGAGATCGTCCGCTGGGCGACCCCGGTCATCGCCTTCCAGCGAACCACCCTGCAGGACACCGAAATCGGCGGACAGAAGATCGAGAAGGGGCAGCGGGTAGGCCTCTTCTACGCCTCCGCCAACTTCGACGAAGACCATTTCACCGACCCGTTCGAGTTCGACTGCACCCGCAACCCGAACCCGCACGTCGGCTTCGGTGGTACCGGCACCCACTACTGTGTCGGCGCGAATCTGGCCCGCCTGCAACTGGACCTGATCTTCAACGCCATCGCCGATGTGATGCCGAACCTGCGTCAGGTCGCCGAACCGGTTCGGCTACGGTCGGGTTGGCTCAACGGAATCAAGAACTGGCAGGTCGCCTACGAATGACACCTCCCGCGCGGCGGGGCCGGATGCCCGCGGTCAGTGACGCGGACATCCGGCGCGTGGCCGCGGAACTCCTGGTGGAACAGGGTGCCGAAGCGCTGACCCTGCGCGCCATCGCGCGCGCGCTCGGTATCACCGCTCCGGCGCTGTACCGCTACTACCCGTCCCGCGAAGAGCTGCTGGCGGCACTGCGCCGCGATATCTGCAGACGGCTGGCCGACGACCTCGCCGCCCAGGTGGCCGAACTCCCCGACGACGGTGTGGTCCGGCTCTTCGCCATCTGCCGCGCCTTCCGGCGCTGGGGGCTCGACCATCGCAACGAGTTCACGCTGGTGTTCGCGTCACCGGCGGCCGGCGGTCCGGATACGGTACGCCGGTTCGACGAATCGTTCGGGCTGGTGTTCCTGGAGGCCGCCGGGAAACTGCTGGCGGCCTACGATCTGGCCACCCCGCCGACCGAATCGATCCCGGAAGCGCTGCGCACCGATCTGCTGGCGTTCCAGGGCGAGCTGCTGGCGCTGCTGGCCGGGTCGGATCAGAAGTTCCCGGCCGAGAATTTCGATCTCGGCGTGGCGTACCTCATGATGACGGTCTGGGTACGGCTCTACGGCCATGTGACGCTGTAGGTCTTCGGTAATTACCCGATGCCGGTGAGCGACCCGGATGTGCTGTTCGACGCGGTGCTCACCGACCTCGCCGCCGGGATGGGACTCACCGCCGGAGACGTGGGATAGCGTCCGGTCAGGCGAGCTCCGGGACCCGCAGGTGGGCGAGGGCCAGCTCGAACTCCCGTACGTCGAGCGCTTCGACACCCGTCCGCCGCGCCGCGTCGACCCGCAGCGACGCCGATTGCTCGCGGCCGGCGCGCATCGCCGCGGCGCTGTCGTAGGTGGTGCACGAAACGGCCCGACCGGATTTCCGGTTGATCATCAGGCTCGCGCTGCAGAATCCCGCCAGATCCTCCATGGCCGGCAGGGTGGCGGCCTTGTAGATCTCGACGGCCGAATCGAGCCGGGACGGATCGGTCTTGACCCAGGTCGCGCGTACGCACGCACCCGCGTCCGCGTGATGGGCCCGGTGCAGGCCCGCGATCTCCCATTCCTCGATCTGCGCGCCACCGCCGAAGGCCGCCAGCGCGCGGTCGCGAATCGGGCCGACCCGGTCGGTACTGTCGCGCATCGCGTCCTCGGACTCCCAGGCGCTGGTGGCGATACAGTGCCCGTTGTCCCGGTCGACCAGCAGGGACAATCCGATACATCCGGGGATTTCCCGCAGGGCGGGCAGCACGGTATCTCGCATATGCGCAATCCCGGCATCGATAGCTGAGGGTTGCGCCTGAATCGTGGTAGATCGCGCGAACACGATCCACCCCCTCTCTGCTCGAGGCAACGCCCCGGCGGCGCCACCGGTGCTCTTCACCCTGCTCTTCCGGGGTCGTGGTGGCAAGGGGACCGATCGTCGGCGCCGCGTGGATCGTTCCCTTTCGTCCGGGGCCCACCCCGCTACACTGATCCTTCGTATCACCTGTACGGCGCTGCGCGTCGTTCGCGCCGGACTGCTCGAATTCGTGAGGAAACCGAACGAGACCGGACAGGGAGATCAATGACCGCCATTCGTACTCTGCGTTCCGCGCTACTGGCCGTGCTCATCGCGGTCGTCGCGCTCGCGGCCGTCGCGGTGCCCGCCTGGGCCGCCCCCCGGCCGACCGTGGTTCTGGTGCACGGCGCATTCGCGGATCCGACCAGCTGGAACGGGGTCGCCGCGCAACTGCGTGGACAGGGATATCAGGTACTGACCCCGGAGAACCCGTTGCGCGGCCCGGCCGGTGATGCCGCGGCCATCCAGCGCACACTCGATACCGTCGAGGGCCCGATCGTCCTGGTGGGACACTCCTACGGCGGGTTCGTGATCAGCAATGTGCACGACCCCGATGTCGTATCGATGGTCTACGTCGCGGCCTTCGCGCCGACCCAGGGGGAATTCACGCAGCTGCTGCTGGACCCGGTCCGGTTCCCCGGTAGTCAGCTACTGCCGCCGGCGTTGCAGGTGGAGGTCGTCGACGATCCACAGGGCATCGCGGGACGCAATCTCGACGGTTATGTGGCGCCCGAGTATTTCCACGATGTCTTCGTGCAGGACGTCGACGATGCTACCGCCGCCGATATGCTCGCCCACCAGAAGTCGATCGCGCTGGCCGCCAACCTGGAACCTTCCGGCGCGCCGTCCTGGGCGGGTAAGCCGAGCTGGTACCTGGTGTCCCAGCAGGACCGGGTCATCCCGCCGGCCGCGCAGCGGTTCATGGCCGAGCGGATGGGCGCGCAGACCACCGAACTCGATTCTTCGCACGCATCGCTGGTGTCGCACCCCGACGAGGTCACCGCCACGATCGTCACCGCCGCAGGCTGATCACGCGGCTCGCGGTGCGACCGATATCCGACCTGGATGTCGGTCGCACCGGTGTACGACCTCGGCACGGCGACCTTCGGGCGGGATGGCCATCGTGGCGGGTCCGGGTCACCCGGATAACGCTCACACCAGCTGCTCCAGCACCGTCGGCGCCAGCCCCAGCGCGGTGGTCATACCGATCCCGGACGTCACCGATACGACCCGGACACCGGGCGCGGGTGCGGCCACCAGGAAATCGGTCTTCGGGGAATCCGCGTACACACCGCGCCACCGTTTGCGCACCGGCAGGGTGTCGACGGCGAAGAGCCGGGCGCCTTCGCGCAGCACCAGATCGGCGATCGCCTCGTCGTCGAAGGGCGGATGGGTGCGGGCGTAGTGGTGGGTGTCGCCGAGTACCACCGAACCGTCCGGCCGCTGGGTGAGCATGAGATTCATGACGGCGTCGAGGGTTTCGGGTGCCCGGCCGGTGAGCTCGCGCCGTACCTCCGCGGCCGAGGGGGTGGCGGCCAGCCCGCCGTAGCGCAGCATGGAGTACCCGGTGAGGACGGCCGGTTCGACGCGGATATCGCCGGGTGGTGCGATCTCGAGCATCTGGAGCCGGCAGCGGCGCACTCCGTAGTCCTCGGCGATCTCCGGGAAGAGCCGGTCGATATCGTGACCGGCGGCGTGCACGATCGAGGTCGCGGCCAGCTCCCCGCGCGCGGTGTGCACGATGCCTTCGGATACCGCGCCCACATGGGTGTGCCACAGGAATCGCACATCGCGCGAGGCCAGCCAGCGGGCCAGCGCCGGAATCGCCGCCCGGGGGTCGACCCGCAGATCGAGCGGTAGGTGCGCGCCGCCGGCGATCTCGCTACCCGGGTCCGCGGCCGGTGGGAACAGCCGGGCCACCTCGGCACGGCCGAGCAGGCGCACCTGTTCGGCACCGCGGTCGGCCGCGAACTCCTCGAGTACGCCGAGTTCGGCGGCGGTGCGGGCCACCACCAGCGTCCCGGTGCGCGCGACCTCGAATCCGGCCAGGTCCGCGAGGCGCAGCCATTTCTCCCGGGCGACGAGCGCGTAGTCCAGCGCCTCGCCGGTCTGCGCGGTGGCGCAGATATGGCCGAAGTTACGGATGGAGGCGCCGACGGCTCGTTCGTCGCGTTCGACCACCGCGACGCGCATCCCACGTTCCAGGGCGTCGATCGCATGCGCGAGGCCGACGATTCCGGCGCCGACGACGGCGAGATCGACCGGATGTTCCGGTAGGGCGGGCGCGGGGCCGGGGGGGTGAGCCATGGTGGTGATGCTCGCAAGGTTCGCTGCGCTGTTTCAAGAGTTCGGCTGAACTTGTATATATAAGTT
>JABFXT010000728.1 GCA_013361595.1 Nocardia sp.
GACCTCGTAGCCCACCAGTCGGCGCGCCGCCGAGTTCGGCAGCACCCGTTCGTCGGGGTAGCCGAATTTCACCGAGAGGAACGGTGAGCCCAGTGCGAGCAGCAGTGCCACGATCGCCACGGCGACCGGCACCGCAGCCCGCATGACCCGTTTGACCAGCCGGTACCAGCCGGTCTGCTCCGGGACCATGGCGCCCAGTGGAGCGGGTTCGCGACCGAACAGCCGCAGTATCGGTGCGCGCAGGTCGAATGCGTTGACCCGGTCTCCGAGAAGGACCAGCGCGGCGGGTAGGACCACGATCGACGCGACAGCGGCCGCCACCACCACCGCGACCCCGGAGTAGGCGAACGAACGCAGAAAGTACAGATCGAACACGAGCATCGCCGAGAGCGACAGTGCCACCGTGACCGCGGAGAACAGCACGGTTCGCCCGGCGGTCTGCAGGGCGCGGACGGTCGCCGCGCGCGGGTCGAGACCGCTCGCGAGCTCTTCGCGGAACCGGCTGACGATGAACAGGCTGTAGTCGATGGCCAGGGCCAGGCCCAGCGCGGTGGTCAGGTTCATCGCGTAGATGGACACGTCGGTGAACAGGGTGAACAGTTTGAGGATCGCCAGAGTGGCGGCGATCGCGAACAGCCCGACCAGTAGCGGCAGCGACGCGGCTATCAGGCTGCCGAAGACCAGGACGAGCACGATCAGGGTCAACGGGATCGCCGCGGTCTCGGCCACCGCGAGGTCGTGGGTGATCTGGTTGTTGACCTCGTGGAAGGTGGCGGCGGTACCGCCGGCCCGCACGGTCACGCCGTCGGTGGTTCCGGTGACCTGCCCGCTGAGCTCGCCGGCGGCCTCCTGGATCTGGGTCTCGTCGCCCTCGAAATTGACCGCGATGAGCCCGGATTCACCGTCGGTGCTGCGCAGCGCGCTCGCGATCGCCGGTGACGGCGCCGTCCAGTACGACTGGACCCCGGCGGTGTCCGGGCGGGCCTTCAGGACATCGATGATCTGCAGGGCGCGGGTGCGTACCTGGTCGGCGTCGACCCCGTCGGACGATTCGACCAGCAGGATGTAGTTGGGCGCGACGCCGTCGAAATCATCGGTGAGCGTCTGGGCCGCCCGGATGGATTCGGCGTCTTCGGGGACGAACCCACCGGATTTCAGCCCGGCGGCCGCGGTGGCACCGAGGATCCCGCAGAGCAGTGCGACAGCCAGCGCGCCGATGAGTATTGCGCGCGGAAATCTGGTGGTGAACTGCGCGATGCGTAGCAACATGTCGTGGCCCCCGACCTAGTAAGTTAGTGGCGTTAGCGTAACGCTGTTAACTCAGGGACGGAAGAGGCCCGCCGAAGTTCGTGGCGAGCCGGAACCTACGCCGGATGCGCGCTGTCGGGGTCCGCCGGTAGCCTCTGGCCGTGGCTCTGTACCGGAAGTACCGACCGGCAACGTTCGCTGACGTGGTGGGCCAGGAGCACGTCACCGAACCGCTGTGTACCGCCCTGGACACCGGCCGGATCAGTCATGCCTATCTCTTCTCGGGTCCGCGCGGTTGCGGTAAGACCTCGTCGGCCCGGATCCTCGCGCGGTCGCTGAACTGTGTGCAGGGGCCCACCTCCACGCCCTGCGGTACCTGCGCCTCCTGTACGGCGCTGGCGCCCGGCGGTGGTGGCAACCTCGATGTGATCGAACTGGACGCGGCCAGCCACGGTGGTGTCGACGACACCCGCGAACTGCGTGACCGCGCCTTCTACGCGCCCGCCGAATCCCGCTACCGGGTGTTCATCGTCGACGAGGCGCATATGGTCACCACGGCCGGGTTCAACGCCCTGCTGAAGATCGTCGAGGAACCCCCGGCCCATCTGATCTTCGTCTTCGCCACCACCGAACCGGACAAGGTGCTGCCGACGATCCGATCGCGCACCCATCACTACCCGTTCCGGTTGCTGCCGCCCGCCACCATGCGGGGGCTGCTCGGCGATATCTGCGAGCAGGAACAGGTAGCCGTGGAAGAAGCGGTGTACCCGTTGGTGATCCGCGCGGGCGGTGGTTCCCCGCGCGACAGCTTGAGCGTGCTGGACCAGTTGCTCGCCGGCGCCGGGTCCGAGGGAGTCACCTATCCGCGCGCCGTGGCACTGCTGGGGGTAACCGACGTGGCGCTGATCGACGACGCGGTCGACGCGCTCGCCGCTGCCGACGGTGCCGCGCTGTTCGGCACCGTCGATCGGGTGATGGAGGCCGGTCATGATCCGCGCCGGTTCGCGGTCGACCTGCTCGAGCGGTTGCGCGATCTGATCCTGATCCAGGCCGTACCCGATGCCACCGAACGCGGACTCGTCGCCGCGCCCGCCGATCTGCTGGACCGGATGCGCGAACAGGCCGCCCGGCTCGGGCCGGCGTCCCTCACGCGCTATGCGGAACTCCTGCATGCCGGGCTGGGCGAGATGCGCGGGGCCACCGCGCCGCGGCTGCTTCTCGAGGTCGTCTGCTCCCGGATGCTGCTGCCCGCGGCGGACCGGTCCGATGCCGCGACGCTACAGCGACTGGAACAGCTCGAGCGGCGGGTCGCGTCCGGGGTCCCCGCGGCCGCCGCGCCCGCGGGTGGT
>JABFXT010000399.1 GCA_013361595.1 Nocardia sp.
ACGACGGCGCAGTCACCCTCGAACACATCGAATGCAACGCGGCCTGCGACTACGCGCCGGTGGTCATGGTGAACTGGGAGTTCTTCGACAACCAGACCCCGGAATCGGCCCGCGCGCTCGTGGACGCCCTGCGGGACGGGCGAACGGTCACCCCCACCCGCGGAGCGCCGCTGTGCACCTTCCGGGACACCGCGCGGGTGCTGGCCGGATTCCCGGACACCCGGCCGGGTGTGCTCGACGGCGATCCGGGCACTCCGACGCTCACCGGTCTGCACACGGCGCGTGAGCGGGGTATGCGCGCCCCCGAGGTACCGGACGGCCCCGAAAGCGGTGCCCGATGACCCTCACCCCCGTTCTCAGCAGATACTGGAACCTCCCGAATTCCTGGACCCTGGACACCTACCGGGCCCACCAGGGCTACGAGGCGCTGCCGATCGCGCTCGCCATGACCCCCGACCAGGTCATCACGACCGTGAAGGACGCCGGGCTGCGCGGCCGCGGCGGCGCCGGATTCCCGACCGGTATGAAATGGGGATTCATCCCGCAGGCCCCGGAACCCGACGGCACGATGAAACCGCATTATCTGGTGGTCAACGCCGACGAATCCGAACCGGGCACCTGCAAGGACATCCCGCTCATGCTCGCGGCGCCGCATTCGCTGATCGAGGGTGTGATCATCGCCGCCTACGCCATCCGGGCCGAGCACGCCTTCATCTATCTGCGCGGTGAGGTGGTGCCGGTACTGCGCCGGCTACAGGCCGCGGTCGCCGACGCCTATGCGGCCGGGCTGCTGGGCCGCGATATCCTCGGCTCGGGTTACGACCTCGAGCTCACGGTGCACGCCGGGGCCGGCGCCTATATCTGCGGTGAGGAAACCGCACTGCTGGATTCGCTGGAGGGGCGGCGCGGGCAGCCGCGGCTGCGCCCGCCGTTTCCCGCGGTCGCGGGCCTCTACGCGAGTCCCACCGTGGTGAACAATGTCGAATCCATCGCCAGCGTTCCGCCGATCATCCGCAACGGGCCGGCCTGGTTCCGTTCCATGGGTAGCGAGAAGTCCCCCGGCTTCACGCTGTATTCGCTGTCCGGGCATATCGCCCGGCCCGGCCAGTACGAGGCCCCGCTCGGTATCACCCTGCGGGAGCTGCTGGACTACGCCGGCGGGGTACGCGCGGGACGGTCGCTGAAGTTCTGGACACCGGGCGGTTCGTCCACTCCGCTGTTCACGGCCGAACACCTCGATATCCCACTGGATTACGAGAATGTCATGGCCGCGGGGTCGATGCTGGGCACCACAGCCCTGCAGATCTTCGACGACACCACCTGCGTGGTGCGGGCCGTACTTCGCTGGACCGAGTTCTACGCCCACGAATCCTGCGGTAAATGCACACCGTGCCGGGAAGGCACCTACTGGTTGGTGCAACTGCTCACCCGCCTCGAATCCGGTCGGGGCACACCGGACGATCTCGACAAACTCGCCGATATCGCCGACAACATCAACGGCAAGTCGTTCTGCGCGCTCGGCGACGGCGCGGCCAGTCCCATCGTGTCGTCACTGAAGTATTTCCGCGACGAGTACCTGGCACATATGACACAGGGCGGCTGCCCCTTCGATCCGGCCCGCGCCACCGCATGGGCCGGTTCCGCGGCCGGAGAGGGGATCCGATGACAGCGACCGTTCGTTCCGATTCCGCCGATCTGCAACCGGCGGACCTGGTCACCGTCACCATCGACGGCACCACCGTCAGCGTGCCCGCCGGAACACTGCTCATCCGCGCCGCCGAATTGATCGGTATCCAGATCCCGCGGTTCTGCGATCACCCGCTGCTCGACCCGGTCGGCGCCTGCCGGCAGTGCCTGGTGGAGGTGGAAGGCCAGCGCAAACCCGTCGCCTCGTGCACCATGACGGTCACCGAGGGCATGGTCGCGCATACCCAACTCGATTCCGCGGCCGCCGAGAAAGCGCAGCAGGGCGTCATGGAACTGCTGTTGATCAACCACCCGCTGGACTGCCCGGTCTGCGACAAGGGTGGTGAATGCCCGTTGCAGAACCAGGCCATGTCCACCGGCCGCGCGGAGACCCGCTTCGAAGGGGTGAAGCGCAAGTACCCGAAACCGATCCCGCTGTCCAGCGCGGTCCTGCTCGACCGCGAACGCTGTGTGCTGTGTGCCCGCTGCACCCGGTTCTCCCAGCAGATCGCCGGTGACCCGTTCATCGAACTGCTGGACCGCGGTGCGCTCCAACAGGTCGGGACCGCCGAGCACGAACCGCTCGACTCCTACTTCTCCGGCAATACCGTGCAGATCTGCCCGGTCGGCGCGCTCACCGGCACCAGCTACCGGTTCCGGGCCCGTCCGTTCGATCTGATCTCCAGCCCGAATGTCTGCGAACACTGTGCGTCGGGTTGTGCCCAGCGCACCGACCACCGTCGCGGCAAGGTGCTGCGCCGCCTCGCCGGTGACGATCCCGAGGTCAACGAGGAGTGGAACTGCGACAAGGGCCGCTGGGCCTTCGCCTATGCCGGTGAGCGGGATCGGATCACCGGTCCGATGCTGCGTGGAGCCGACGGGACCCTGGCCCCGTGTTCGTGGTC
>JABFXT010000041.1 GCA_013361595.1 Nocardia sp.
CAGCTCCACCGCGACGGCGTCGGTCCCGGAGTTCAGCCCGGTGGCCAGCACCCGCACCTCGGTGGTCTTCTCGGCGCCGAAGGCCAGCCAGGAACGCAACGCGTCGTCCAGCCGGGTCTCCGCCGCCAGCGAGTACGGGACGTGCAGTAGTGAGCACGAGGTGGATACCGCCAGGGACCGCACACTGCCCAGCAGAGTGGCCAACGTCGACAGCGCCCGGTCCAGGTCGGTGCGCCAGACATTGCGGCCGTCGACCACGCCCGCGACGAGCAGTTTGTGTGCCAGGGCGGGAATCGCCGCGACGGCGGCGATATCGGTACCCGCCACCAGATCGACCGCGATACCTTCGATATCGGTCCCCGCCAGCGCGTCCAGCGCCGGTCCCGGGTGGCCGAAATAGGTGGCTACCAGTACGGCCGGGCGGTTCCGCGGCGCGGTCAGCTCCGTGTAGACGCGACGGACAGCCGCCAGCTCGGCCTCGGTGAGGTCGGTGACCAGAGCTGGTTCGTCGAGCTGCACCCAGCTCACCCCCGCTTCGGCCAGCAGGCCCAGCAGTTCCCGGTACAGCGGGATCAGTTCGCCGATACGGTCCAGCGCGCTGCCGTCGGTGGATTTGGCGAGCTTCAGGAAGGTGACCGGTCCGATCACCACCGGCCGGGCCGCGACACCGAGTTCGATCGCCTCCGCCACCTGCGCCAGCAGCGCGCCGGGGTGCAGGGTGAAGGTTGTTCCCGGATCGAGTTCGGGGACCAGATAGTGGTAGTTCGTATCGAACCACTTGGTCATTTCCAGCGGTTCCACCGACTCGTTGCCGCGCGCGGCCGCGAAATAGCGGTCGAGCGGATCCTCGATCCCGGCCACCCGGGCCGGTAGGGCGCCCAGTAGCACGGCCGTATCGAGCATCTGGTCGTAGTAGGAGAAGGTGCCGACGGGGATCGAATCCAGGCCGGCGGCGGCGAGCTCGGCGTATTGGTCGCGGCGTAGTGTGCGCCCGGTCTCGTGCAGCGCCGCCGCGTCGCTGCGCCCGGCCCAGTAGGACTCGGTCGCGCGTTTGAGTTCCCGGCGCGGGCCCACCCGAGGAAGTCCGAGAACCGTTGCGGTGAACGGGGTTTGCGAGATGACAGTCACGGTATCGCTCCAGTGCTGAAGTGCGACGGCCATCGCCGTTCCCGGACGCACGGCACCGATGAGACCCCGGATGACCGGCCGCGTGGGCGGGTCGGATGTCAGCACTGGTGGACCGCGGCGCCCGATCCACGAGGCGGTGGCCACCGGATACGGCGTATCCGGTACAACCGGCAGGTCTTCGGACTCGCGGGCACCGGCCGATACGGCCGACCTACTGGCCGTCGCTTCCCAGGCGGTACACCCAGTGCTCATGACGGCGGTCGTTCCTGCTCACCGCTGCGGGACAGTTCCGGATTCCCACCGGATTCCCTCTCACCCGCGTACTGCGGGCTTCGGCGCCGGGGCGGACGTTCGGGGCTCCTCGTCGTCCGGCCGGCGGACCAGCTGCGTGGACCACAATAACGTGGGCGCGCCGAACTGCCCAGGGCGGGCCGCCCGGTGCCCGATCGGGGCGGGCTTCGCATTCCTTCGCAAAATCGGCCGTGCCCGGCGGATAGCCGGGAAATCGCAGCGCTGAAGGATACGCACAGGCCGGGGTTGTGGGTCGTGAGATATGACGGTGCGGTGAACAAGACTTCGCAGCGTTGCCATACGCAGCTGTGAAGATCCTGCCAAGTGGACTTCGCTGTCGATCCTGGCTGTGGCGCCGGGTACGTTGGTCCAATGTTCTCGAAAGTCTTGGTTGCCAACCGCGGCGAAATCGCCATCCGAGCCTTCCGCGCGGCGTACGAGCTCGGTGTCGGGACGGTTGCCGTCTTCCCGCACGAAGACCGCAATTCGGTCCACCGCCTGAAGGCCGACGAGGCATACGAGATCGGTGAGGAAGGCCATCCGGTCCGGGCCTACCTCTCGGTCGAGGCGATCATCGAGGCCGCCGCGACAGCGGGCGCCGATGCGATCTACCCGGGGTACGGGTTCCTCTCGGAGAATCCGGATCTGGCCGCCGCGTGCGCCCGGGCGGGGATCACCTTCATCGGTCCCTCCGCCGAGGTCCTCGAACTGGCCGGTAACAAGGCGCGCGCGATCGCCGCGGCGAGGGCGGCCGGACTGCCGGTACTGGATTCGAGCGCTCCCTCGGCCGATGTGACGGAGCTGCTGGCAGCCGCGGAGACCATGGAGTTCCCGATATTCGTGAAGGCCGTCGCCGGCGGCGGTGGGCGTGGGATGCGGCGGGTCGCCGAGCGGTCGGGGCTGCGGGAGGCCATCGAGGCCGCTTCGCGCGAGGCCGAATCGGCGTTCGGCGATCCGACGGTGTTCCTGGAGCAGGCCGTGGTGAATCCCCGGCATATCGAGGTGCAGATCCTGGCCGATACACAGGGCAATGTGATGCATCTGTTCGAGCGCGACTGTTCGCTGCAGCGGCGGCATCAGAAGGTGATCGAGCTGGCGCCGGCGCCGAATCTGGACCCGGAACTGCGGGACCGGATCTGCGCGGACGCGGTGGCCTTCGCCCGGCAGATC
>JABFXT010000336.1 GCA_013361595.1 Nocardia sp.
CGCGTACAGCGGCCGGAACACGACGACCTTGCGCTGAGTGCGCTTCTCCAGCACCGCTTCCAGCCCGGCGGTGAGCGCCAGCGCCGATTTTCCGGTCCCGGCCCGGCCGCCCAGCGAGACGATGCCGACACTCTCGTCGAGCAGCAGGTCGAGTGCGACCCGCTGTTCCGCGGACCGGCCGTGCAGGCCGAACGCCTCCCGTTCCCGGACCAGCTGCACCCGTTTGTCCGGGGTCACCCGGCCGAGAGCGCTGGAACTGCTCCCCAGAAGCCGGATTCCGGTGTGGCAGGGCAGTTCCCGGGCCTCGTCGAGATCGACGACCGACTCGCTGTAGAGCCGATCGACGACTTCGGAGGCCGTGTCGATTTCGACCATGCCCGTCCAGCCGGAGGTCACCGCATCCTGTGCGTGATATCCCTCCGCCGTCAGACCTACCGCGCTGGCCTTCACCCGCATCGGGATGTCCTTGGACACCAGTACCACCTGGCATCCTTCGGCCGCGAAGTTCAGTGCGCAGGCCAGGATGCGGGAATCGTTGCTCTCGGTGCGGAAACCGACCGGTAGCACCGAGGGGTCGGTGTGGTTCAGTTCCACCTGCAACGTGCCGCCCTCGGTGCCTATCGGCAGCGGCTCGTCGAGTCGTCCGTGGGCCACGCGTAGATCGTCGAGCATGCGCAGGGCTTCACGGGCGAACCAGCCGAGTTCGTGGTGGTGCCGTTTACCTTCGAGTTCGCTGATCACGACCAGCGGTAACACCACGTGATGTTCGCCGAACCGGGTCACTGCCCAGGGGTCCGACAGCAGCACCGAGGTGTCGATGACGAAGGTTTTCAAACCTTTCTGAATGAAGCGAGAATTCGCCGATGGGGCGGATACGGAGCGATTATCAGTCACGGTAGGCTCCTATGGTCTGCGCGGCACCCACACAGACAGTCTCGCTGGGCCGGTAGGTCCGGATGGCTGTCGACGGAGTGCGTCAGCGGCCACGAGGACCGGGTGCCGGCCCCCTCGTACTGAGTTTCTCAGCCACGGTCAGGACCTCCCGAGCGAGCCGCAACGTGCGACCCGCCACTCCGAAGCTACCTCCTCACCACCCCTGAGCGCTCGGAGAAATGCGGGAGGCTTTGATGAATTCGCTGTGAACGCGCCTCGTTTTCAGCGTTTTCGCGCAGGTCAGGGTGGGTATTGGTGGCCGCCGACCGATTCGGTTCGGGTATGAGTTCAATTCGTCCTGTTCCGCCGTATCGGCGGTGTGTTCGCTCCGGGTTCGCCTCCGCCGCGGGCCGCGTCAGTCGTGCAACTGCTCCATGAGCACCGGAACATGACTGTGAACCGGTTCTTTGACCGCGGTGACCAGGGTGATCGGCGGTTCGGTGGCGGCGCGTTGCCGCAGCCGGTCCAGGATCTCGCGGGCCGCGGGGGTATCGAGCTCGGCGCGATAGCGCTCGGTGAACTCGGCGCGGCGGTGGTCGGTGTCTTCGTGGAACCAGCGGCGGAGTTCGTTCGACGGGGTGATCTCCTTGGCCCATTCGTCGATCTGTGCCACCGTCTTGGCCAGCCCGCGCGGCCACAGGCGATCGACGAGCACCCGGTATCCGTCGCCCGGCTCCGGGGCCTCGTACACACGTTTGACCCGGAAGCCGGGCGGTGGAGTCGAGGTTTCGTCGGTCATCCGGTCATCGCAGCACGGTGCCCGGCCGAAGTGGGTGTGCCACGCGGCGTGGTCGCGGCAACCCGCGCCGAAACGGACCCGGATGCCGGTACCGGGATTAGAGTCGGCGGTATGACCGACAACGAGGAGTTGGACAAGCTCTCGTCGAAGGAGCTGCACGACCGCGCGGTCAAGCTCGCGGTGCGGCACGGTGATATCCGGTTCCTCTGGGACCTGCTGACTCGCATCCCGGCGGCGGAGGCCACCGCCGGCCGGACAGGGGAGAGCGAAGCCGATATCAAATGGGTGGTGCCGATGCTCGACGATTACGCCCACGCCGGTGAGGGCGAACTCGCCGAAGCTCTGCGCGGGTTCTATCTGGAATACCTGAGCGAGCATTCCTGACCGGCCCGGGCCCGGCGGGGGGCGATCATCGCGTGAGCACCACCCGTCGCCGGGACCGCTCATCCGCCCCGGTGTTCGCCGAAGAACTCGGTGATCTCGGTGGCCATGAGATCCGCCGCCACATGATGCAGGTAGTGGCTGTGCACCTCGTGCGTCCGCCACGACACGATGTTGTGATCGCGCTCGGCGAATCGCCGGATACCGTGGAAATCGCCCGTGGAGCCGCACAGCGCCAGCGGGACCGTCGACGGTTCGCCGGGGGTGGCTGCCTTGCTCTTCTCGAAGTAGTGCCGGATGGCCGAACCCGCGGTGCCGGTGAACCAGTGCACGGCGATATTGGTGAGCACGAACTCGTCGTCCAGGTCCGGGCCGAGTAGCTGACTGTTCCAGCCGAGCAGCCCCGACGGCGAATCCGTCAGCGCGTGCGCGAGTGTCTGCGGCTGCTGCGACTGCAGCACATTGAATCCCATCTTGTTCTCGACGAACCAGTTCAGGGTCTCCAGCGACCGCTGTTCGTCGGCGTCCAGAT
>JABFXT010000344.1 GCA_013361595.1 Nocardia sp.
TGGTCGAATCCGACCGGCGGGCCGCCGCAGTACTACGCGCCAATATCGCCGAACTCGGGTTCGGTGACGCGCAGGTGCGGATCGGCGCGGTGGCCCAGGTGCTCGGGCACGGTGCCGCGGATGCCTACGACCTCGTTTTCGCCGATCCACCCTACGATCTGCCCACCGCCGCGGTGCAGGCCGATCTCACGGCGCTGGCCGCGCACGGGTGGTTGTCCGAGGACGCGCTCCTGCTCGTGGAACGGTCCGCGCGGTCCGCCGAGATCGATTGGCCCGCAGGGTTCGAAGCCCGATCGGCACGCCGCTACGGCGAGACCCGGATCGAGTCGGCGGTATACCTCGGCGCGGCCCGGGCCGAGCCGGGGGAACCTGCTAGCGTCTGACCCATGGCAGGAGCTTTGTGCCCGGGGTCGTTCGATCCGGTGACCAACGGCCACCTCGATGTGTTCCGGCGGGTCGCCGAGCAGTTCGACGAGGTCGTCATCACGGTGATGATCAACAAGAAGAAGCAGGGCATGTTCGACGTCGACGAGCGCATCGAGATGCTGCGCGATGCCACCGCGGACCTCCCGAACGTCCGGGTCGCCTCCTGGCACGGCCTGCTGGTCGATTTCGCCCGGGAACAGGGCATCACCGCCATCGTCAAGGGCCTGCGCGACGCCGGTGATTTCGGCTACGAACTCCAGATGGCGCAGATGAACAAGAAGCTCTCCGGGGTGGACACCTTCTTCATCGCCACCAACCCCGGCTACAGCTATCTGTCCAGCTCCCTGGTCAAAGAAGTGGCGGCGTTCGGCGGTGACGTCACCGATATGCTGCCGCCCCTGGTGCACAAGCGACTACTCGACCGGCTGGCCGAGCGCGCCAGCTGAACCGGACCGCTGCGCGGTCACTTCCCGGGCCCGCTGCAGCGGCCGGAACACCAGACCGCGCAATGCCAGGAAGCGCAGGCCGCCGACCCCGGCGCTGATCGCGAGCACGGCGCCGGCCTGCGCGGGTTCGTTCAAGGTGGGCGACAGTATCTCCAGCGAGGCCAGGGCCGCGGTGCTGATCCCGAGGCCCAGCAGCGCCAAACCACCGCCCTCCCACTGCGCGGTGAACCAGCCGACGCGCTCGGCGGCGTGGAAGGTGAGCCGGCGGTGCAGCTCGTTCGCCAGAACGGTGCTCACCACCGACCCCGCCACATTGGCCGCCAACGTTCCCACACCGGCGAGGGTCAGGAACAGCAATACATAGGAGATATTGCTCAATCCGCCGACCAGTGCGAAACGAATCAACTGCGGGAACGCGCGGTCACCGCGCAGATAGCGCAGGAGACGCTGCTGCCAGGCAGCCACAACGGTCGGTTCCGGCCAATCGATATCCAGATCCCCGGTCGTCAGTGCCGTGGACGGAGGCATCTGCAGGATGGTCATGGGTGGTTCCGATCGGGCAAGGGACAGGCAGCCCGCCCGCGTGGCGGTTGGGCTCCCTACGAATCTAACACCAAGCGGAGGGAAGGTCTCCAGTTGATTGTGTGAGTCTGCAGATATCGGGCGGAACGGGCGACACACCGAAATCAGGTTCGGCGCATCGACCGGCCCGGGGCACACTGGGAACGGCGTGATGTGTCGCCGATGGTCAGCAGGAGGACAGTGAGCATGTACCGGGTATTCGAGGCGCTCGACGAACTGGTCGCCATAGTCGAGGAAGCGCGCGGCATTCCCGCGACGCGCAACTGCATCGTCCCGCGGCCGGAAACACTCGACCTGCTCGACGACGTCCGCGACGCGCTGCCCACCGAGATCGACGACGCCCAAGATGTCCTCGACCACCGGGACAAGATCGTCGACGATGCCCGCGGCCTGGCCGAGGACACCATCCGATCCGCCGACGAACAAGCCGCCGACACCGTGACCGACGCCCGCGCCGAAGCCGACCGGATCCTCGCCGAAGCCAAAGCGCACGCCGACCGCATGGTCGCCGAAGCCACCGCACACTCCGACCGGATGGTCGATACCGCCACCGCCGAAGCCGAACGCCTCGTCGCCGACGCCAAAGCCGAATACGAGACGGTCACCGGCCGGGCCCGGGCCGAAGCCGAACGGACCGTCGAAGCCGGCCAGGCCTCCTACGACCGCTCGGTCGCCGACGGACAGGCCGAACAGCGGCGACTGGTGGAAGACACCGAGGTGGTGCGCGCCGCACATGCCGAATCGGCCCGCATCATCGACACCGCACACGCCGACGCCGACCGCATGCGCGCCGACTGCGACCACTACGTCGACACCAAACTCGCCGAATTCGAAGAAACCCTCGGCGGCGCCCTGCGCACCGTCGGCCGCGGCCGCCAGCAACTGCGCAACGGCGCCGGCGTCCCCGACTACGCCGCCGAGTTCCGGCGGTGAGCTGTGTTTGATTGCCCCGCCTTCGGCGGGGCGGGCGGGGCCCTATTAACCCCGGTTCTTCACTCCGGCGCTCAGTCGCTGCGCTCCTTTGCTCTGTCGCTCCAGAACCGGGGCGGGCTGTGTTCATTTGCCCCGCCTGCGGCGGGGCGGGGCGGGGCCCTATTAACCCCGGTTCTTCACTCCGGCGCTCAGTCGC